>DASZPI010000058.1:0-1518 GCA_035550355.1 Pirellulales bacterium | reverse complement strand
CACGACTTCGTACTCGGCCAACTCCTTCTGGGCCTTGGCGATTGCCAGCTCGCGATCTTTTTCTTGCTGCTTGTGGATCGGGGCGGCGTAGGCCTCGCGCTCCTCGAGCGCCTTGACCAGCCGCTTGTGATCGCCGTCGATCGTTTTTATCATCGCCAGGCTGTCGGCGATTTCCTTTTCGGTGGCCGGACGATTGAGGATCCGCAGGAACAGCTCCTCCACCACGCGGCGATCGTCCTTCTCCTTGGTCACCAGCTCGGCCACCGCGTTCTTCGGGTCGCCGATGGCGTCGGCAATCGTGGGGCCGCTGATCAATGCCATCACCGGACCCAGTTGCAGACCGCTCGAGCGTTCGCACTCGCAGGCGCTTTCGCGCACCGGACGACCAAACGTCGCCAAGAAACCGCTGGGCAGCTCGACACCCGAATCGGGCAGCTCGGCGGCCCGAGTGCCTGGCTTCACCCCCGGAATGTTCGACGTGGCGCCGGTCGACGCGTACACCGTGTCGTACAGCACCTCGGCCGGCAGCCGGCGCGGCGTGGCGTGCGAGTAGTTGATCTTGTCGTCTTCGTTCCACTTGTTGGCCACGAACGACAACTGATACGTGCGCGACTGCACGATCAGCCGCATCACGTGCCGCACGTCGAAGTTGCTCTTCAGGAACTCCTGCGTTAGGTACTCGAGCAATTCGGGATTGCTCGGCGGATTGCCGGCACGCAAATCGTCGATCGGCTCGATGATGCCGACGCCCAGCAGGTAACCCCACAGGCGGTTCACGTAGCTCTTGGCAAAGTACTGGTTGTCGGGCGACGTGAGCCACTCGGCCAGTTGTTCGCGGCGCGGTTCGGGCGCGGCGGCTGCTTTGCCTGTCGCGGCTTTCTTACCTGCGGCGGCTTGCTCCTTGGCGATCTCTTGCTTTTCGGCCGCGGTCACCTTGGCCGGGAAGGGGAACTTCGGCGCGCTGATCTGGCCCGTCCGCTCGTGCGTGATGTCGCCGGTATTGGTGTCGTACACCACCTCGTACAACGGCTTGGCCCCTTCGACCGCGGTGCCGCCAATCGTCTTGTCCTTGCTCGTCGGATCGGTCTTCAAACCAACCTGCGCAAAGTACGCGGCGGTCTGATAGTACTGGTCCTGCGTCCAACGTTCGAACGGATGGTCGTGGCACTTGTTGCAGTTAAAGCGCACGGCCAGGAACAGGTGCGTGGTGTTCTCCATGATCGGCGCCGGCTCGCGGAGAATCTTGTAGTAGCTGGCGGCCGGGTTCTCGCGGTTCGAGCCGCTGGCCGTCAGGATCGAGCGCACGAATTGGTCGTACGGCACGTTGGCTTCGACCTGCTTGCGAATCCAGGCGCGATAGGCCACCGCCCCTTCGGCGCCCAAGAACTTGCGGTTCACTTGCAGCAGGTCGGCCCACTTGTTCGTCCAGTATTCGACGAACGCCGTGCTGCCGATGAGTTTTTCGATTAGCTCGTTGCGCTTGGTGCGCGTGGGGCGAGCATCGGCCAAGAACTTGCG
>DASZPI010000057.1:0-2014 GCA_035550355.1 Pirellulales bacterium | reverse complement strand
TGCTGCAAACGCAGACATGGTTGGGTAGAAACTCAAATCGCCAGGCGCCATGGGTGAAGCCGGAAAGGCTCGGAACCGTTGCGCAATATGCTGCATTGGGCCCGAGTGTGTCACAGAGATGAGTGCCCGGGATTGCTGCTGGATTCAGGGCGGATTGTTTCGAGGTTAAGTTAAGTAAGGATAGCTGAGGCTTACCGACACGGCTGGAGCCTTCGAATGGCAACCGCGTTATTACCCCCTGATCTCGAGGAAATAGAGCTTGAACGCCCTCTATCCGATGATGGCATCATTGGCGGACCGCCTCCGCCGCAGGAACCGGAGGACGAGCCGCACAATAATCCCGAGGGATACCCAGGCCGGAACATCACACCCCTCAGCGCCTACCGCGTAGCCACAACATGGGTGATGGTGTCCGTGGTGATGCTTTTCTCGACGCTGACTTTCCTCGTAAAGCAGCGCTGGGCGACGTCGGAGGATTGGGTTTCTGTCGCTCTCCCCAATGTCCTATACATGAACACAGGGATTCTTCTTATGAGCAGTATGGCGCTCGAATTCGCGCGGCGTGCGCTCCTCAGAGATGGAAGCAGAAGGTGCGCGCGATGGTTGCTCCTGACGCTCATCCTGGGCCTTGTATTTCTCGCCGGTCAGTTGGTCGCATGGCAACAATTAGTGGCGCGCGGTCTCTATTTGGCTTCAAATCCCGGCAGCTTTTTCATCTACCTCATCAGCGGCGTACATGGCTTCCACCTTTTAGGCGGGATAGGCGCGCTCACGTTTATCGTAATTTTCTTCAATACGTGGGAAGAGAAGCTGAAGCAGGAAACCGCCGTAAGTGTTATCGCACTTTATTGGCACTTTATGGACGCGCTGTGGATATACCTGCTCATAATGCTCTTCATCACCGTCCAAAAATGAGACGGCCTGCCCTTCCGATTGTTTCCGCTAAATCTATCCGTATGAGAACTATGTCAAAACCTTGAATCGTACGCCGATTTACGCCGTCGTGTGCCTGCCGCTCATCTTACAGAATGGCCCTACAGGTGCTCCTACCAACCACGTGGAACCACTCAGGCGAACGCGGTATAGACGCAGCACTCGCCTTTGCGAGATGTTACTCACGGAGTCGCAGCGGCGGATGCCACGAGCCGCGCGTTGGGATCCCAATGGCTGGCAATAAACGACGCTATAATTTTTTTGGGGGCGTGAGATGCTACATCGCTTGGTCGTTGCCTTTTCCGTACTGACCGTTTTCGTAGGGCTGTCTGCCGGGTTGGCCAAAGCCGACTCTGTCGATGCCTCTACTGTCGCCACAGTTCAGAGTTACGATTTCACCTTTGTGCCCACTTCGGGTCCGACCTACACCTGGAGCATAGGCAACCCTGTCCCGTCCGTAAGCGAGATTCCTGGTGACAGCTTCATTGTGAACGATATTTCGTACACGGTTGGCACCACGGAAGATACGGGTACGATGAAGTTTTTTTCGTCCACTAACGGCGGCGGGTTCATTCTCGCGGCTGAAGCGTTCCCGGCGAATTATCTACTTGACGAATTCGGCGCCTCAATTTACACGGGGTCGGAGTACTCCCCGACGTTTGATACCGGGACGTTTACTTTCGGCAATACCGCCGCTGGTAACAGCTCGCCTGCCGGCACGCTCACGATCGCCGCGGTGACAACCACTGCTACTCCGGAACCAAGCACGCTGCTGCTGACTGGCCTCGGCCTGGTGGCATTGTTCTGGGTTGCACGCAAGAGAAACTTCGTCACGCCAGCCTGATTCGTGTGCGTAGTCTCGGCTTCACCGGCCCCTCGGATCAATTCCGAGGGGCTTTTCTTTTGGGAATGATTTGCAAAGCCACAAATGGCGTTCTTGCCTTGCAGGTTCTTCTCTCGCTAAGATTTGCGCTGGAGATAACCAATGCGCCTTCGCTTGCCGTTAATTGCCACAGCGGCGATTGCTTTACTTGCCGTCGCTTCGTGCGAATCCTCCGCTCAATTTGGACATCGCTCGCGG
>DASZPI010000056.1:0-2596 GCA_035550355.1 Pirellulales bacterium | reverse complement strand
GCACCGCGCGGGCCCACTACGACCTGGCCCGTCGTTACAGCGACGCCAGCTTTCGGCAAAGCTTGTCGACCATGTCGCTGCAAGACGCGCTCGACCTGTACTCGGAAGTGCTGCTGAAGATCCAATCGCATTACGTGAGCTCGCCGAATTGGGGCTACCTGATTGGTCACGGCAGCGCGAACTTCGAAGTCGCGCTGACCGATCCGGTGTTTGTGGGCCAGCACCTCAACGGCCATTCGGCAACCGCGGTCGATCGCTTCCGCCGCACGTTGCGCAGCCGCAGCGGCACATCCGAGGCGCAGGCCCGCGTGACCAGCCGGCATGCGACGCGGCAGCTTGTTTCCGAGATCGCCGCCCTGGCCCGCGCCGAGTTGGGTATCTCGGAGGCGGCGACCGTGCTCGAATTTGTGAGCGGGGCGACGAATTCGCTCGACTCGTACTCGACGTTCCTGACGCCTGGTCAGTTGAACGAAGTGTACTCGCAGATTGAAGGCAACTTCGTGGGCCTGGGCGTCGAGCTGAAGGCCAGCGAGGGAAGCCTGCTGATCGTGAAAGTGATCACCGGCAGCCCGGCCGAGCGGGCGGGCATCGTGGCCGGCGACCGGATCGTCGCGGTCGATGGCCACACGACCGACGAGCTGTCGACCGATCAGGCGGCCAATATGCTGCAAGGCAAAGAAGGCACGATGGTGCAGGTGACGGCGGTCTCGCCGGGCGCCAAGCCGCGCGTGCTGTCGGTCCGCCGCGAGCAGGTCGATGTGCCGAGCGTCGACGACGTGCGGATCATCGATCGCACGTATGGCATCGGCTACGCCAAGCTGACCTGCTTTCAGAAGACCACCAGCCGCGACCTGGACGCTGCCCTCTGGCGGCTGCACCGCGAAGGGATGAAGAGCCTAGTGCTCGACCTGCGCGGCAACCCGGGCGGATTGCTGACCACGAGCGTCGAAGTGGTCGACAAGTTTGTCGATCGCGGCGTGATTGTTTCGACCAAGGGACGCAGCGCCCAGGAAGACTACGTTTACTCGGCACACGAGCCGGGCACCTGGCATGTGCCGCTGGTGGTGCTGATCGACGGCGAAAGCGCCAGCGCCAGCGAGATTTTTGCCGGCGCCATTCGCGATCACCGCCGGGGCACGATCGTCGGCGCTCGCAGCTACGGCAAAGGCTCGGTGCAGGGCATCTTCCCGCTGAACTCGGCCGGCAGCGGCCTGCGTTTGACCACGGCGAAATTCTACTCGCCCAAGGGCCAACCCTACAGCCAGGTCGGCGTGCAGCCCGATCTGGTGGTGCATCAGACCGCCCGGCCGACCGAAGCCGGTGCGGTTGCAGCGAGCAACGATGCGGCCGATCCGGCCCTGGACGCGGCGACCGACGTGGCGCGTCGGCAAATCGCCCGCCGCTAGAGCCTCGCTCGGACCGCGGGTAGCCAGTAGGGTGGGTCGAGCCGCCGCGGCGAGGCCCACCAAATTCGAATAGCGACCGCCGCCGACAGCACAGCGACCATGGCCAACAGTGGCCGCCGCTCCACAGCGACCCCCGCCGAGGAACGCCACCGTTGATGGTGGGCCTCGCTGCGCTCGACCCACCCTACGGCCGGCAGCATGTAGGTTGCTCAGCGTTCGTCGACTTGCTTGATCGACAGCGCTCGATACCGTCGGGCCTGCGGCTCGGGACGGGTGTCGCGATAGATGCCCAGCTTTGCGTACGGTGGCTTGGCATCGTTGTAGCCCAGCGGTCCTTGGTAATTCGCCAGTTCGACACCGTCGCGACGAACGCGCGCCATGCCGTTGCCAGAGGGGTCGAAGCGCACACGCATGTCGAACGCGTACCACCGGCCGCGCTCGATGTCTTTGGTGTCTTCGAACACCCAGTGATCTTCGACCCGCGATGTGGTGATGCGATTCTCGTCCCAGCGAACGACGATCCGCATGTGCTCGCGTTCGAGTTGCACGGCAAACACCGGCCCCAGGATCGCGTCGCCTTCGTCGTTGACGTTGTGAACTTGGAAGAACTTGTCGTTCTTGGCGGTGCTCGGCGGACCGGGTTCGAACAGCACGTCGAACGTGATGTCGTACGTCCGGCCGAACTCGAGCGGGTTCGCGTTAAACGAAAGCTCGCAGCGTTCGATCGGACGATTGATCTCGCTGGCCTTTTGCCGCCGGTCGCCTTGGCGGGCTTCGATCCGCAGCACGTCGCCGTGGACGCCGATGCTGTACGGCTTCTCGGCCGATTGGGGCGACGCTTTCAAGCCCCACACCGTGATGGCGCCGAGTTGGTCGGTCTTGTACGTCCCCGACGCGGGAAACGGATCGAGTTCGGCGGCGAGGGCCGCGCTCGATATGAGTACGGCTGCGAGCAGAACAACGGACCGAGTCTTCATGAAGCGGACTCTGTTTCATGGCGGGCCTCGCTCGGCTCGACCCACCCTACGATTGTCGGCACTCGCGCGTTCTACACGCCGGCGGCGGCCGAGCACAAGGCGCGATAGTATTCGATCGAACGTTCGAGCCCTTCGTCGAAGCCGACGATCGGCTCGTATTTCAGCAGCCGGCGTGCGACCGAGATATCGGCCATGCTCTCGCGCACATCGCCG
>DASZPI010000055.1:0-1641 GCA_035550355.1 Pirellulales bacterium | reverse complement strand
GGCGGCAGCCACCCTCTACCCAAGGGCGAGGGTTCACTGCGTTTTTGCCCGTTGCTTTTGAAGGGACCGCTTTTGACCACCACACGCCAACTGATTCGCGTCGGCCACAGTCCCGATCCCGACGACGCGTTCATGTTCCATGCCCTGGCCAACGACAAAATCGACACCGACGGGTTCGAGTTCCGTCACGAGCTGGTCGATATCGAAACGCTCAACCGCCGGGCGTTTGCCGGCGAACTGGAATTGACCGCCGTGAGCGTGCACGCTTACGCCTACCTCAGCGACATCTACGCGCTGTGTCCCTGCGGAGCGAGCATGGGCGACGGCTACGGGCCGATGGTCGTGGCCAGGCAGGCAATGAAGGTGGCCGACCTGCGTGGCCGCACGATCGCGGTCCCCGGGACGCTCACCACGGCGTTTCTGGCATTGCGGCTGGCGCTGGGCAGCGACTTCAAGCATGTCGTCGTCCCGTTCGACCAGATTCTCGATGCGGTCGAAGCCGGGCGCGACGGCGATACACCGGTCGATGCCGGGTTGATCATCCACGAGGGGCAACTCACGTACGGCGACCGTAAGCTGACGCTGGTTCTCGACACCGGGAAATGGTGGCTGGAAACCACTGGCCTGCCGCTGCCGCTGGGTGCCAACGCCATCCGCAAGGATCTCGGCGCCGAGGCGATGCACGAAGTGAATCGACTGCTGAAGGAGAGCATCCGTTACGGGCTCGAGCACCGGGCCGAGGCGCTCGATTACGCACTGCAATATGGCCGTGATCTCGACCGTGCGAAGGCCGACACGTTCGTCGGCATGTACGTGAACGACTGGACGCTCGACTTCGGTCCACGGGGACGCGAGGCCGTGCGGCGACTGTTGGCCGAAGGGCATCGGGCGGGGGTGATTCCGCAGCTCGTTGAGCCGGAATTCATCGATTAGCGGCGGTGCGGAAATCGGACGCGGCGGCTGCGCCTTGATCCACCGAGGCGGGTCAATCTGCCGATTGCGACGCGTTGCAATGCGCCGTGCGGCGTCCTATTGTAGACGTTCGCATGGCCGCTATCGTGCCTGGAGATTGCATTGTGCCCCGACGCATCGCAACAAATCGTCGCACGTTTCTGAAGACCTCGGCCGCTATCGCGGCGCCAACGATTGTGCCGGCCACCGTGTTCGGCAAGCCCGGCGAGCCCGCGCCGAGCGACCGCGTGGTTGTCGGCTCGATTGGCGTCGGCGATCTTGGCCGGCGGCATCACCTGAACAATAAGTTGTTGCCCAACCCGCGGGTGCAGGTCGCCGCGGTATGCGACGTCGATCGCAACCATCGCGACCAGGCAGCGCTCGACTGCTTGAACAAAACCGGCAAGCGTGTCGGCATCTACAAGGATTTTCGCGATCTCTGCGATCGCAAAGATATCGACGCCGTGCTGATCGCCGTGCCCGACCATTGGCACGCGTTGACGGCGATCTACGCTTGCGAGTCGGGCAAAGACGTTTACGCCGAAAAGCCGTTGGCGCTCACGATTCAAGAAGGACGCACGATGGTCGAGGCGGCGCGGCGCTACGGCACCGTGTTTCAAACCGGCAGCCAGCAGCGCAGCGAGGGGCCGTTCCGCCAGGCGGTCGAACTCATTCGCAATCACAAGATCG
>DASZPI010000054.1:0-1956 GCA_035550355.1 Pirellulales bacterium | reverse complement strand
AACCTGTCTGTTGTCGAAGCCTCGCCTCCCGCGAAAAGGCATCGCGAGCTTGTGTGACAGCGGGCGAGCAGCAGGCCAGTGCTAGCGGCTGCGTGCTATCGCGCGGCGGCGATTGCGACGACGACGTGGTCATCGAAAATGACGACGCGACAAACGATCGTTGCACTCAAGCGAGCAAGTCTCAGGCGTTGTGCTCGATGACCATGTGGTGATCGACGCTCTCGCTGAGGGGCGCCGTGCTTTCGTCCTGCAGCAGCTTGCGATCGCCGTCGATCCAGCCAAACAGATAGTACAGGCCCGGAATGACGAGCACCCCGATCACCGTTCCCAAAAGCATGCCGCCGACCGCCGTGCTGCCGATGGTCCGGTTGCCGATGGCGCCCGGGCCCGTGGCACGCACCAACGGAATCAGACCGGCGATGAACGCAAAGCTGGTCATCAAAATCGGGCGGAAGCGCAACTTTCCACCTTCGATTGCGGCCTCTTTCAGGCCAACGCCCTCGTGGTGCCGCTGAACCGCGAACTCGACGATCAAAATGGCATTCTTGCCCAACAGCCCCACGAGCATGACCAAACCGATTTGGCAGTAGACATCGTTGGCCAATCCCATCGTCTGAAGTAAGAAGTACGATCCAAAAATCCCGACCGGCAGCGACATGATCACCGCCAGCGGCAAGATGAAGCTCTCGTACTGACCCACCAGCACCAGGTACACGAAAATCACGACGATCAAGAAGATGTAGACCGCCTCGTTCCCCTTCTGAGCCTCGTCGTACGCCAGGGCCTCCCAGCCGAGGCCATATCCGCGCGACAACGTCTGGTCGGCGACTTCGCGAATCGCCTGAATCGCCTGACCGCTGCTAAATCCGGGCGCGGGAGAAAGCTGAATGGGAGCGGATGGATAGAGATTGTAGCGGTTGATTTCGTTCAAGCCCTGCAGCTTCTTGAGCGTCATGAACGACGAGTAAGGAACCATTTCCCCCTTGTCGTTCTGGACGAAGATATTGTCGAAATCCTCGGGATATCGCCGGAATTGGGGCAACGCCTGCACGAAGACTTTGTAGAACTGATTAAACCGAATGAACCCCTGTTCCCAGGTGCTGCCGATGACGATCGACAAGTTGTCCATCGCGTCCTTGATCGTCACGCCCTTCTGCATGGCGATGTCGTTGTTGATGACCAACTCATACTGCGGATAGTTGCTCGCGAAGAAGGTGAAAATGCTTTTCACTTCCTTGCGCTTCGCCAATTCAGCCAGGAACTTCTCGGTTTCCTCGCCGAGCCGCTTGTAATCCATCGTGTTGGTCTTGTCCAACACGCGCAGCGAGACGCCGCCCGCCGCACCAAACCCCGGAACGGCCGGCGGCTCGAAGAACTCGAGCTTTACGTTCGTCATCACGCGGCATTTTTTCTCGAGCTCTTGGATGATCTGCTTCGAGGTCAGTGCACGGTCGGCCCAAGGCTTGAGATTGATTAGACAGGTTCCAGCGTTCGATCCGCGGCCCTCGGTCAACACTTCGTAGCCGGCCAAGGCCGAGACGGAATTAACGCCGTCAACCGTTCGGGCGATCTCCTGCAATTCGTGGCTCTTGGAGTTCGTGTACTCGAGCGTCGAGCCCGGTGGGGTTTGCAGAATTCCATAGATCATCCCCTGGTCTTCGAGCGGGATGAAGCCCGACGGGAGTTGGGAGCTTAGCGCGACGACGCCGAACGAAAAGCCGCCAATGACCAACGCCGTCAGCAAGCGACGATTCGCGATTGGCCCCAGGAACGCAGTGTACGCGACCGTGGTTTTTTCGACCGCACGGTCAAACGTTTTGCGCACGAACGGGACAATATTCAGCAGCAGGCCCATCCATCCCCACAGATGGTAGATGAGCAAATTGAGCGGAACGGCCATCGCTACCGCCGCAACGAGCATCACGATCTTGCCTAACCATCCGCGCTTCGGCTGGT
>DASZPI010000053.1:0-3681 GCA_035550355.1 Pirellulales bacterium | reverse complement strand
CATTCAGACCATCAATCGATTCCCGAAGGGTTACTTGACGCCGCCGAACACCGTGGTCGTGCCGTAGCAGCACGTGCATCTGTCGAGGTTCATTCGATGCTGACAAACATCATCTCGCGCGACGCAGTTCGAGTGGCTGCCTGGACCGCAATCGCGGCGCTTGGTTTGGTATCGGTTGGGTTCGCTGTGGCGTACGCGGCCAAAGGTCCGGCATGTCCGCCTTGCGAGCCCTGCCCCACCTGCCCCAAGTCGTCGTACTGGTTCAGTTGGCCCTTGGGGCTGCACGGACGCAACCCGCGGTCGAACACCGCGTGTGGCACCGCCAAGTCGGGGCCGCCGCAGGGAGCGTTCTTCGGCTACTACCCCACCTGCTGGCAGCGGTGGCCCGATCTGCCGCCATGCTGCCCGGTGCCGATGGGAAGTCCCGGCATGATTTGGCCAGGCAGC
Organism: Pirellulales bacterium; assembly: GCA_035550355.1. GTDB lineage: Bacteria > Planctomycetota > Planctomycetia > Pirellulales > PNKZ01 > DATAXP01. The sequence goes on along the minus strand of DASZPI010000053.1, from coordinate 3,234 downwards.
GAGGCCGTGCCCACCGCGCCGGCGTCGACCGACGGGTCGCAATGGAAGCCGCTTTCGCCCAGCGAAGCCGCGGCATTGATGCAAGGTGTCTCGGTGCACCGCGACCGAGCCAGCGATCCCGAAGCCGCCCCGACCGTTGCCGCGCAATCGCCGCCGGCGCCGACTGTAGCCGCGCCGACTGCGATCGCGCCGACTGTGACCGCGCCCCACGGCAATCAGCCGACGGCTGCTCCGGTGCAGCTCGATGTCGAGACGTCGACCGCGGCCATGCCACCGGCGGCGCCAAACACACAACCTTTGTTCATCGCACCGAAGCCGGGCGGCAAGGCCAACGATCCGCCCTCGGCATCGATTCCAGAAACGCCAGACGAAGCAGCTGCCAACCCGAATGCCGATGAGCCGCCCCAAGCAGCAACGGTGGCCGGCGAAGACAGCGCGGATTAAACGCTGTTCACGATCGTGTAGCGTTCGCGCGATTCGCCGCCGCGCGCTAGCCCGCGGTTTCTATGGAAGGCCACACTCTTGCGCGCGCGGCGTCTGATCGATCGATGCCGCGACGACGACCGGGAAATGCGCCCAAGCCGTTCATCGCTGCGAGTACTTCCACAATCGTGCGGCCACGGCGCCCAGCACGATGGCGCCGACCAAGAGTGAGCCGTAGTCGACGCAGCCTTCGGCCAGCGCGGCCAAGCCAGCGGCAACGGTCAGCATGGCGGTGAATCGCAAGTCCTGCGCAACGACATGGATTCCATGCCGTGCTAGCGCCCACAGCAACGCAGCCTGCCCGGCCGCAGTGCCGATCGCCAGGCCGACAATAAAGCCCGGCACACCCGACGTGTGATAGCCGACGAGCGACGCCGCGGTGCAGGCGGCAAATTTCACCACGCCGCAGCCGCTCGCCGTGCGCGAATCGCCCAGCGCCAGCAGCGAGGTTTCGAGCGTGGTGTTGAGCACCATCAGCCACACGGCGCCGCACATCCAATGGGTCATCCAGATCGCGTCGTAGTAGCGGCTGTCGTACAAAACACGGTAGAACACGTCGGCGCCCACACCGACGGCAAGGACCATCGCCAGGCCCAGCGACAGCAACACGCCGCGCGCGGTGCGCAGCCGGCGTTCAACCTGCGGGCTCGCTTCGCGGCCGGCCTGGCAAAGCAGTGGATACAACACCGAAAAGGTCAGCGTTCCCAGCAGCACGTTCGGCAGCGTGGCAACGGTCAGCGCGATGGTGTAGACGCCGAGTGTCTCGAGCGGGATCAGCTTCGACAACAGAATTCGATCGGTCTGCATGGCGCAGAACGTGACGATCGTGCTCAGGAAAATCCACTTGCCGAAGTGCAGTAACTCGCCGTACGCCTGGCGGTCCCAGGCGAGGCGGTTCCGCGGTCGCGGCTGAAGGACCTGGCTCAGGACCATCCGCGCGCCGCTGGTAATCACCGCCCCTGACATCAACGCCCAAACGCTCGGGCTGAGCCAGGCCCAGACGCAATTCACGGCAATGCCGCTGGCCTGCGAGGCAATTTCGATGAACGTTACGCCGCCCAAGTTCAACGTGCGGCGCACCGAGAATAAATACGTTGCGTTGAATCCCGACAGCGCCGCGGTCAATCCTGCGGCGCAGATCAGCGGCACGAGCTGAGGCTGTCCATAGAACTCGGCCATGGGCCAGGCCAGCAACGCCGAGCACACCCCCAACGCCATGCCGCGCACCACCTGCAACGTCCACGCGGTGTTTAAGAACAGCGGGTCGTCGCCCCGGCGGTGCTGAATAATGCTCGGCCCGATGCCGATGTCGGAAAACATCTGCAAGCCTTGCATGAACACGTTGACAATCGTCATCACGCCGAACGCTTCGGGGAACAGCAGGCGCGACAGCACGATGTTGCTGCCCAGACGCAGCGACTGCGTGGCGCCGTAACAGAAAATGGTCCAAAACGAGGCGCGAACCGTGGGATGGGCCCATCGACCGGGCAACTGAAATCTGCGCGGCGACAACTGCGCTTCGACGCCCACGGCCGCCGGCGCAATCGTCAACTCCAAAGCTTCGGCGGTTGCTGAGGGTTCGCTCATGGATGCGAGGCAGCGCTGGGTTGCGGGACTTTGGCCGCGGCTTCGAGCAGTGCTTCGAACTTGGGAGCCTCGGCAGCCGGCTCGTCTTGAAAACGCAGATGGCCCCACGAGCCGTAGGCGTCGTGATGACCGACGTAGTTGTACGCAACGAACAGATCGAACTGGCATGCAGCCAGCGCGTCGAACAGTTGCTGGTAAAGCGGTTTCATGGCCGCATCGAGCTGGAGCCGATGAAACAATTCGGTGTAGGCGAGCGTTTGTCCATCGGTCGTGAGGTGCTGACCGCCTTCGTACGCGGCAAGCTCGATGTCACGCCCGAGCCGCTTGCTCCACTCGGCCGCAAGCCGCTGATGCTTCTGCCAATTCTCGATGCCGGGGCCGTCGATGTTTTGTCGGCAGCTGGCCGCCACCGCGGCCAAGGGAGTCGAGTCGTTGAACGACGCCGTGTCGGCCGGCTGCGGAAAGAAGTAGGCTCCGCAAGCAATCACATCGAATTGGCCGTCGAGCCGCTCGGCAATGTCCTGACAGACCCAGGGATTGTAGTGTTGTCCTGCGACGACGCGCCGCAGGCGCTGGGCCGGGTCTGATTTCCGATCGTCGCTTGTTCCGTCACGCAGCACGGCGCGCCAAATGTCCCAATCGCGGCGCGCCTCGTCGGCAATCACCCATGTCCAGCGCTGCTGACGCTGCTTCGCTTCGGTTTGCACCCACGCCGCTTGCTGAAAAATGCCGTTCCACGCCTCGTTCGACCATTCGACGTAAATGCGGGCCGCGGGATCGAGGCGATCGCGTACGAGCTCGGCGAACTGCCGGACGTATTCATCGTCGGCCCGATGCGGCATGCAGAACCACGGATCGGCCCCAAGCTCGTTGCACAGGTCGATCATGTACTCGATCGCCACGCCTTGTGCGCCGGCTTGCTGCGCCGTCGCAGGCGTGGTGCGATCCGACCAGCGCGAAACCGGGCTGTTGTTGGTCGCCGCCCAGTCCATGAAGCGAATGACCCGGAACGGCCGCAAGCGATCGACGAACTGCGGGTGAAACGGTGAGCGCGCGGCGCGAAAGCCGGGCATCCACACTTGCAGATTGCGAATCGGGTCGCGTGGATCCGATTGGTCGATCCGACAGAGGATGCCGGCATTCGATGGCTGGACCGCGAGCGAA
>DASZPI010000052.1:0-2657 GCA_035550355.1 Pirellulales bacterium | reverse complement strand
GCCTAACCGCTGGGCGAGTGCCATGAATTGCGCTCGTTGCTCGAATCGCAAGCACGCGGCATCGACGACCACCGACCAGCCGGTGGCCAGGATCTCGGCAGTGAGCTTGGTTAAATGCTCGTAGGTCGCGTTGGTCATTTCTTCGGAGTAAAGCAGCGTGGCCTTCGATGTGCGCTCGAGGGGCCCGAGGCCTGCCAAGCGTTTGCGCTCGAGGTCCGATCGCAAGCGCACGGCGCCCAACTGCTCGACCATGCCTAGGGCGATGCCCGTTTTTCCGGAGCCGGAAACGCCGTGCATGAGGATCAACCGGGCCGGCGGTGGTGCGACGAACGACAGGGCGGTTGCCAGGTAATGCTCGCAATCGTGGCAGGCCCCGTGCTGCGGAGCGTCGTCGCCAGCCTGTTGCGCGGCGCGCAGCCAGGCGACCTTCGCGCGGACCAGCGAACGGTACACCAAATAGAATCGCAACACTTGCAAGGCGCCGTAGTCGGCAGACCGCTCGAGATAAGCGCTCAGCAATCGGCGACTGGCGTGATGCTGGCCGCGCGAAGCCAGGTCCATCACCACGAACGCCAGGTCGCTGGCCGTGTCGATCCAGCGCAACGCGGGACTGAATTCGATCGAGTCGTACAGCAAAACCTGGTTGCGCCAACGCACCATATTCGCCAGGTGCAGGTCGCCGTGGCACTCGCGAACGAAGCCATCGCGCTTGCGATCGTCGAAACGTTGTTTCGATCTGGCGAACTGCTCGTTGCTCCAACTCTCGAGCTGCTCGAGCGGCTTGTAGGCGATGTTCGAGCGGCGCAGCACCGCAAAGTTTTCCGTCGCTTCGCGGCACACTTCGTCGGCGCTGCCAAAGCGGCTGCCAGGCGCAGCGCGATCGACGCGCGCATGAAAGTCGGCGAGCTCGCCAGCCAGGCCATCGCACAGTTCGGCCGTGAACTCGCCGCGCTCGGCGACGGCGTCGAGTCGATCTTCCGCCGCAAATCGCCGCATTTTCACGGCGTATTCGATCGCCGGTGTGGCGCCCCAGACGGGCGACGTGGGCGTGCCGCCGATCGTGAGCACGTCGAGGTACAGTTCGGCGGCGCAGCGCTGGTTCAGCCGCAGCTCTTCGCGGCAAAAGTACTCACGCTGTGCAAGCGTGCTGAAATCCAGGAACCCAAGGTTGACCGGCTTCTTGATTTTGTACGCGTACGCGCCTGCCAGCAGCACCCAGGAGATGTGCGTCTCGGCCAGCTCGACCGACGGCGGCGGCGGATCGTAGCGCCGGGGATCGCACAAGGCTTCGATCAGCGTGGGGAGCATGAGCGCTAGTGTACAGCCTCGGCTCGCCGTCGGTTATTTTCCTGAAAAGAAGCGGCGATCGATCTCGCGCTGCCCCGATTGGCTGTAGTACGCGACCAGACTGGTGCGCAGACGGCGCGGCGTCAGCGTGCCGCGTTCGAATTGTTGCACCAGATCGGCGTGACGTTGGCGATACATGCGCGTCGTTTTGAGCTTGGCCTCGGTCGCGCCCGCGCGTCGCAGCGCAGCTTCGCCTCCGGAACGGATCGCCTCGCGCGCCGCGAAGAACTCGGCGCTTGCGCCAAACGCGATCTCGTCGAGCGTTTCGACCACCGCCGCCGCCTTGGCTGCCGCGACCAGGTCCATCTCCTTGCTCACGCCGGCGGCCGCCGCCAGCGCCTGAGCCAACAGCGCGTTGTGCTTTGCCGCTTCGGCTACCTTCAGGCGCAGACTGTCGAACAGGTCGGGGGTCGGCACCAGCTCTTCGGTAATCAACTGCGAGGCGAACCGATCGAATACCGCCTCTTCGATCTCGCGCGCGGGATCGTACATCGGTTCGCGGCGGCCGACGAGCGCAAGCTTCGGCGAGAACATCGCTCCGGTCGGCGAGATGAACTGCGCGCCGAACGACATCCCCAGCTTCGCCAGGTTCGTCACCGTTTTGCCGGGCGCAGGGTACTCGTCGAGCGGGAAGAAATCGCGTCGATCGGCCGACGTTTGCTGAGCGCACACCAGCAACAAGCCGGCGCAGTACGTTTGAATTTTCTTGCCATTCAGCGGCTGCCCCTTGAGCTCGAGCACCCGATCGGTGCGGAAGTTCAGGTCGAACTCGGTGTCGTTGCCGATCATCTGTCGCGCCGACTCGGCCATGGTCGCCGCGATCTCGGGATCGGGGTGGCGCAGGAACACATAGTGCAGCGTGCGCTCGAGGAAGATTTCGACATTGGTGGCGGGCATCTTCGCGCCGCGTTCGGGCAGATCGACGATCACCATCCGCTCGATGCCGTCGCTGCCGCGCTCGCTGGTCACCACGCCGACGTGTGTGAACAGCCCCGGCGAAAGATCGGTGAACAGATTGTAGGGCGACGGATTGCGCATCAGCAGCCAATCGCCGGGCTTCACTTCATAGCGGCCCAGACGATACGACGGCTCGACCAGCCCCTGCTTGGCGATGCGCGACGACCAGGCGATCAACTCATCGCAGTGACTGCGCTGCTCGGCGGACAACGGTTGCTGCGCAAGGCGCGTGAGCCGGTCGGCAAGCGCCTGCGGCGTGATCGCAGGCTTCGGCAGCTCGGCCGCGGCGGGATCGACGCCGGCCCCGGGTCGCGGCGATTGCGGCAGGCCGACCGATCGAAACGTCTCGGCGG
>DASZPI010000051.1:0-10604 GCA_035550355.1 Pirellulales bacterium | reverse complement strand
CAGCGATAAATCGTCAGGCTCCAGATGCACCGCCTCGGCCATGGCCGCCTTGGCTTGGTCGTGGTGGCCGAGCATCGCTTCGGCCGATGCCAGGTACGACCAGGCCGCCGCGTAGAATGGGTCTTCGCGCGTCACGGCTTCGAAGCAATCGCGCGCGGTTTGGTAGTCCTCGGCCCCGCCGGCGCGCCAGCCCTTCATCATCAACAAGTCGATACGCGATCCCGAAACATCGTTGCTTTGCGGAAGGCAAAAGCTGAAATCGAGTTGTTGGGCGATTTTCGACTCGGTGCGAAACGCATTGCTCGCTTGTTCCAAGGTCATCGTGGTGACATCCTGGTACATGTCGAGCGACCGTCGCCCCAGCCGCGACTCGAGCATTGCGCCGCCGCGGAACCGATAGTTGATACCAGGCGGGCCGACCGCCACGTCGAGGCCTGGATACGATCGCGGCGTCGTTTCTTCGCCGCTGAGGACGCGCACCGGCAGATTGACGAACTCGCGAATCGTACCGTAGTTGATCCGCATATCGCGAAGGATTTTGCCAGCGGTCACGAGATCGACCAGCCCGTGCATCCGGCGGTAAATGCCTGCCGGCTCAACGAGTGATGACGCTTCGAGCTGCGGGTACACGTCGGTGAATAATTGCGCTGTTTGATCTGCGTTCGCGCTTGCCTGGCCGGACCATTGTCCCGCACAGGTCTTTGCTTCGGTGAGGCAGCGCACCCGGGATTCGAACAGCAGCGTGCGATACGTCGGCGAGACGTGCAGATCGCCTGGCCCGAGCGGCATCGGCGATAGCCAAAAGCGGCTCGCGGTTAAGTCGCGCTGCAAGGCCATCGTCCAATTGATCTCGCCAAAGCCGGCGACGCCCACATCCAACTCTCCGAACGTGATCCGCTTCATGGCATAGTCGGCTTCGAGCATGATCCGCGCGAAGACCGAATCGAACGGCACGTTTTCGACGCGCGAGTATTGCGGCCCCGCAGGCCGTCCGTGGACCGGGTCGAGCGAAACGGTCGGCACGGTTCCGTCGCGCCATGCCGCGCGCAGCCCTACGACTAGGCAGTCGATATCGATCCGCGTTTGCTCACTGGCGGCGGGCGAACCGACAAGCACCACATCGCTGCGCTGGTCGTCGAGCACGAAGCCGTGAACGCGCTCGATCGATCCGGGATAGCGCAGGTCGGTCGGGAGTTGTTGCCAATGCTCGGAAGAATCGGCAAAGCTCCGCGCCTGCTCGAGCAGGTTGCGCAGCGACACGAGCACCGGCGCCTTGACGACCGTCACCGGCCCGCGGCGACGAAACTCAGGGACTCCGTAATAGGAAAGCAGGTCGAGAGTCACCTGCAATTTGACCCCACCGATTTGCTCCAGTTCCTGCTGGTGTTGGGGATCGTTGACGACCTGCACCACCGCCGGGTCGAAGCGAACGGCCGCGCCTTCACTGGTAGTGACCGTCTGGAAAAAGTTCGTGCCGATCCCAGTGTCGGGCAACTGCTCGAGCGTGGTCGTCAAGGGTTCCACCGTCAAGGTTTGACCCTTGTCCATGGTGAGAACGCTGGTCGCCGGGTCGAGTTTGACCGGTTCGACGGGGCGCAGCCAGTTTTCGAACACTTGACTGCGAACATCGGCCCCCTGAGCAAGGTTGATCTGTTGCGCTTCGGCCAGCGCGGTCGACGAGCCGTAGGTGAGCGGCTCGTGCGAAGGGATGATCACCTCGGTGCCGGAAACGGTTTGCGGGGCGACCGATTCGACTGCAACCGGCGGCGGGTCGATAACGCTCCGCATCCGCTCGTTGAATTGCCGGGCCTGTCGAATCTTGTCCATGGTGTCGCGCAGATCGACCAGCATCACCGTAGGGTCGGTGGCCTTGGTAGCGCGATCGAGCGCTTGCTGCGCGAAGTCGAGCGTCTGCGAGGCGTTATTGAATTGCTCGTTGACGCGGGCCTGAACGGCCGGCGAGAGAACCACCGCCGACACCGACGCGGCGGGGGACGGCAGCGGCGGCGGCTCGGGCGACGACGGCGTCGCCACCTGCCCCTTTTGGCTTACGATCTTGTCGGCTCCGGCAAGCTTGTTGCGCTCATCGTTCAGATCATTGCGCAGTTGATTCGCGATTGCCAGCAGCGCTTTGAGGTCCTCGGCTTTCTTCGCCGTGTCGGCCGTCGATGAGGGACCCGCCGCGACGTCGGCTGCCGAACTCGACCGGACACCGAGCGGCGCATCGAGTGTGCCAAAAATGACAGCGCACAGAACCGGGATCAACTGCAGCCGCAGTTCGAATAGTCTGGGTGGCATCGTGCAAAATCTCGAACCAAGTGAGAGGAAGACCTTGAATGCGCGGCGGCGTCGTTTGCTTGCGCGATCCGGCGACTACAATACATGTCGTTTGTTGGACATCGCCGTGGTCGATTAGGGGATGGGAGAAAGCGGCTCATGAAATACCATGGTCCCATATGGGTCGTCATCGTGGCAGCGTTGTTCGCTGCGGTCGGTCGCGCCGAGCCGCAGCCTGGGGCGATCGAGTACCGTCGCATCGAGCTTCGCGATGGGCATTTCGCGTGCGATATACCGCGCGATTGGGAAATGAGCCGCGACGAACACGAGGAAGCCCGCATTCATTACGCCGGGTTCTTTCTCGTCGGTCCGCGACAGGGCGATCCGCTGCCCCCGACCATTTCGGCAAGGTATTTCGCTCCCGACAATACGTTGTTCAAAGATGCTGATGCGTATCTGAGCCGGCAACTGCAGCCCGGGCTGGTGCAAGTGCAGGGCGAAACGACGTCGGCAGTTCGAGAGGCAACGCTCGATGGCCAGCCGGCGAAGACATTCACGCGCAACACGTTCGATTTCGTTCCGCCGGAGTCTCTCGACTCGAAGCGGATCGACGTCCGTGAACAGTATTGGGTCGCTCCGCATAGGAAAGGCTTTGTGGTATTGAAGTTCACCGCGCCAACCGCATCGTTCGATCGTTGGCATCCGGCATTCGCGCGGCTGATCGCGACCTTCGCAGCGTTACCGGCCAATGAACAGTAATGTTACGGGGTCGGCACGATCCGGGCACCGATGTCGAATTCTCCATCGTCGGTGGGGGTGAACTGCCAAGTCAGCATGCCCGTCTTTCCCGGGTTCACAGTGATGCTCTTCTTCAACTCGCCTTTGATCTTTGCTGGACCGTACCGCACCAGGATCTCAACGTTCGCCGCTCGCTTTGTGTAGTGGCAGTTGTTTCGCACCCGCACCTCGACCGGGTACAGCTTGCCCCGCTCCAAACCGAGAACGACAAAATCGGTCGAGGTGACTTCGACCGGTGGCACTGGCTCTGGAATCGGGTCGGATAGCGGCAGCAACCGGGGGATATCGCGCGCGGCAACCACGGCTTGATATCCCTTTTCCAGGACAGTGCTCAGGTCGCGGTAGGTCGAGAGACTCCGGAACTGATCGAACTGTCGTTGGTGCAAGTAGTCGCGTGCGTTGTTCAACCGCGCTTCGAGATCGCGCGTTTCATCGTCCAGGGACACCATTTGCGCGACAATCGTCGGCCGTTCGCGATTGTATTTGTCGATCAGCGTATCACGGAATCGCCCGTTCTCATTCGTCAGCACGGCGTCGTAAACCGCGCCGAGCACATCGGTCAGTTCACCACACGCATCCACTTCCTGGCAGTACTGGTCGACTGCGGGACTCAGGTCCGTCCAGTATTTTTGCGCGCGTTCCAAAAACGGTTCGGCGTCCGCCTCCTGGCCACGGGCGACAGGGAATGCCGCGACGGCAAGAACTATTGCGGGCATCAAACACCGAATCGTGTAAGAAGCGATCATCGTTGCACCGTTGAAATGAAAAAAGTATTCAATGGCATGTGCGGTCGGCGAGTCGTGTAACCGATGCATCGATGCCGCATAGCGCAGCCATCCGACATCAAAGTGAAAGCGCCGATCGGTCGATCGGCGCTTTCGGCTTCGGTGCGTGATGGCGATGGCGATTGTTACTTGCTACTTGTGGCGGCTGCCGGTGGCGTCGCGCCAGGAGTGGTCGTCGGGGTCGGTGTCGCCGGGGCGGTCGACCAGTTGGCCGGGTCCCAAGTGTCGGCCGTCTGCATCATTGAGTCCATCGAGCTCTCAAGCGTCGTGCGCAACAAGGCCGGCTTCACGTTCGAGTTCGTCAACGGGCGGTAGTAGTACACCGTCTGCGGCTGGCTGAAATAGGCGTAATAGCCGGGCCAAGCACTATTTTCCAGCTCCAGCACTTTGAGCAAGCGATCAGCGCGAACCTTGGATGGGTCTTTCACGTCCCCGAGGTACGAGCCAATCCACCAGTTTGTCTTGTCGGGGCTGAGGTCGAATGTGAAGATAAATGTCCAACTGCTGTGCGGAATGTTGGTCGTCAAGTATTTCGACCCATCCTTGTATTGGTCGACTTTTACCTCGTAGCCCATGTTGTCGAGCATCGTCTTCAGGTCGTCGATCGTCATGGGGGCGGTGCCGGCAGTGGCTGGCGCTGGCTCGCCCTTGGTGATGTCGAGCTTCATGAATGCCGACCGGCGCGCTTCGGCATGCGGGCTCGATTCGCGTGCCATCATTCGGGCGGCAGCGTAGCCTGCCGGCACCGCTGGGTCGGCCGCAGGAGAAATACTGGCTGCGATCCACATCAAACCGAGACCTAAACAACCGGCGGTCATGGAACGATACATGGCTATGCTCTCCTCGCTGTCGAATTCGGATGCATCATGCGCCGATCTGTATGCGGACCATTTCGGTCGACCGGTCGCGCCGCCACGACGGCGGTACGAGATGTGTAAAGCAACGGTCGTACCGAGCGGCGTGCTCGATTCTCTTGACGGAACGATCAGTGGGGCTTTTCCCGGAAAAAACGACCAATGAGTGATTGCAGTATTTCTCCATCGCAGCCCCACGACCATGAGCGAGATGTGTGCTCTGTGCGGATTCGGCATGCTCACCGCACACTTGCTGCGATCGCTACGCTGATCGCAGTGCTGGTCGCGACGGCAATCGGCGAACCACCTGCGTCTTCACCTCCTTTGGCCGCGAATCCAAGCCCAACCCGCACGATGTCGGGCCGGCGCGAGCTGTCGCGGCGCGAGCGTGCTGCGTTGAACGCTGCGATTCGCAAACTAGATTCCGATACGGGCGACGTCGTTTATGAAGGTCCGCACCGCTATCTAGTGCATTTTGTTGAGTTTCACGATGCCGCTTCGTGCGAAAGGCTTAGCGTCGAAGGCATCTCGGTCTTCAACCGCCTCGAACGTTTCGCCGACATATACGTGTTGGCCGACGACAAAACCGAAGATCGGCTCAAAGCGCTGCGCGCCTTGCCGGGATACGTGTGGGACGAATTCTCGACCGATGCCTTTGCCCCGCCGGCCAGAGTAGGCGAGCGGGATGGTGTGCGTGCAGTTCCCGAGGAGATCGTGCACGGAGGGTTCGGCAAGTACACCGGCGCCGGAACGATCATCGCGGTGCTCGACACCGGCCTCGATTTTCGGAACGCCGATTTCGTGACCTTCGACGCCCAGGGCAAGCCAACATCGCGCTTGCGCTATTTCTGGGACACGGTCGACGACAACTACACCAAGGGACGCTTCGGCCACCCGTCGCCGATCAGCTATCCGAACGGCACCTCGATTGGAACACTGTACACGCACGACGACCTGAACCAAGAACTACGGTCCTTCCGCGCATTGATTCCCGTTTGGGACATTGATGGCCACGGTACCTCGTGCGCCGGCATTGCCGCGGGCAACGGAAATAACTCGGAGGGTCGCTACAAGGGAGTCGCGCCCGACGCGGAGCTGATCGCGGTGAGGCTGGGCGACGATTTGGATAACGCGTATCTGCTGAACGCTATCTGCCATTGGCTCGACCAGGTAGCCGGCAAAACGCCCGTGGTTGTCTCTTGCAGTTTTGGCGGTCGCTCGGGCGCGCACGATGGCTCGAATATCGAGCAGCGGCAGCTCGATTTGCGGTTCGCATCGGAAACCGTCGGCCGGGCGCTGTGCGTGGCCGTAGGCAATGACGGCGGCGCGGGACTGCACGGCCAGGTCGAATTCGCCGGTTCCGATCACCGTGGCAGTCTGCGTTGGTCGACTCCCGCGTCCATGCATATCGAAGTCTATTACAGCAGCGGCGACGACAAGGATTTGCGCTATGTCGCGCCCCCGACGATCGAAGAAAGCGGTGCAGTGAATCCGCTGCTTGGAACGTACGTTTCGTACTTCGACGTGCCAGCCGGCGATGGAGAAATTCAGTTCTATACGCAGTCAGCCAAGACCGTGACGGCCGACGCCTACATCACTGGATCGGTCAGCAACGCCCATTTCGATCCGACCTGCGCGATCGACGCCGGCGTGGTGACCACCCCCGGCGATGCCGAGCAGGCGATCACGATCGGCAGCTACGATTGGAACGACCAGTTCGAAGGCTTCGGCGCGTGGCAGTCGTTCACTGACCCGCAAAAGAACGAGCCGCTCGTGATCGGCGGCTTATCGCGGTATTCGAGCACCGGTCCGTTGAGAACCAGCAAGGTGGTTAAGCCCGACATCGTCGCCCCCGGCGAGTATTACGCTGCCCCGGCAGCGCGCAACACCCGTACCCTGCGCGACACCTCGGGCGAGTACGACGTGTTCAACGGCACCAGCGCCTCGACTCCCTACACGGCCGGTATTGTCGCGCTCGTCATGCAAAAAAAACCTTCCATCACCGTCGGGCAGCTCAAACAACTATTACACACCTGCGCCACACAAGATCGATTCACCGGCCCGGTACCCAACTCACGCTGGGGCTACGGGAAGCTGGATCGAAAAGCGGTCGAGAAAATGATGTCGCAACTCGATTGAAGTGCACACAGGTGACTCCATTGGTGGTGAGAATGGTGGCCGGGTACTTGTCGTCAAGCTCGGCCGGCAACCCAAGGGTGCGGCGATGCGTCGACGCCACTAGCTGGCTGCGAGTTGCTGATCATGCGCTCGCTGCTGCGTCGAAGCGCGATGGTCGCGATTGGTGACGTGCAGCCGGTTTTCGACCTGGTAGACCCCGGGCGTGTGTGCTGCCAAGGCTTGGGCGAGCTGTTTCAAATGGAACGTGGGCACTCGTCCGGTGAGAATCACGATGCCCCGATTCAAGCTGCAACACACTCCGCGTAAAAACGGATAGCCACTGCGACGAAATCGGGCAGCGACTGATTCCGCAATCTCTGCTTGCTGCGGCTCGCAGCGTGTCGAACCGTTGTCGGACAACATTGGCCTTATCCTCTCGTCTGTGCAAAGACGGAACGGGATTGATAAAACAAAAAAAGCCCCGCGGCATGCAACCATGCTCCGCGGGGCTTTTCGTCAGCCTGTCACCAGCGCACCCATCGCGAGTGCGCCTTTGCGAGTTCGATCCTATCGGATTCTTTTCAACGGTCAAGAGAAAATGCGCCCGAGCATAACATGTTCTGACTATAGGCGATTAGCCCGCGACGACAGCAGTTTTCGCAATGTGATGCCGAACGCCTGTCTATTTCACGTTGATCGGCTCTCGATACGGCTTGCCTTCGGCGAACGTCGCCAGGTGTTCGCGGCACTGCTGCTTGTCGTCTTCGTCGCTGAGCAGGTCGATGGCCCTATGCTCCCACTCGGCAGCCTGCTTGTAGTCGCCGTTTTCGGCGTAGGCCGCGGCTAGTACGTCCATCGCCCATGGATCTTTCTCGTTCGTTAGCCGGAGCGCGTGCTGCGCGTCGATCAGCGCGCGCTTGCCGTTGCGAAACTTCTCGTCGGGACATGTTGATTCGATCCAGGCCATTGCCTTGTAGGCTGCGGCACTGTTCGGATCGCGCTCGAGGGCGGAATCAAAGTCGGCCAGAGCTTTGTCGAAGTGACCTAGAGAGCGATGCACCTTACCGCGCTCGACAAACGCGTCGGCGTTGTGGGCCAGCTCGACGTAACGATCGAGGTCGGCCAGGCTGCGGTCGATGTCGCCTTTCATCTGCCATGCGTAACCGCGGTTCTCATAAGCGATGGCAAGCTTCGGGTTGATGCGGATCGCTTCGTCAGCCTCGGCGATCGCACGCTCATAGTTGGCCCGCTGGGTCCACACCCAGCAGCGGTTGTTGTAGGCCATCGCATAGTTCGGATCCAAACGAATCGCCTGGTCGAAATCGGCCATCGCCTGGTCGTATTCACCGCGCTCCATGCGAATGTAGCCAGCTTCATTGTAGTCGTACGCGCTTGGCTGGATCGCAATTGCCTGGTTGAAATCGTTCAGCCCCAGTTCGTCCTGACCCTTGGCGATGTACGCTTCGCCGCGTCCCCGGTAGCTGTACGTGTCGCGCGGGTCGAGCGCCAGCGCCTGAGTGTAGGCCTGGATTGCTCGGTCGTAATCGCCCTTACCGTTCCACGCATATCCCAGGTTGCTGTAGGCCGCCGCATCGCGCGGATCAAGCCGCACCGCCTGATTGAGGTCGGCAATCGCCCGGTCGTATTCGCCCAGATCGGCATATGTTAGCCCGCGGTTGTTGTAGGCGGGCTCGTAATTCGGATCGAGCGACAGTGCGTAGTTCAGGTCGGCCAAGGCTGCCTGATAGTCGCCGCGGGCATCAAGCGACATCCCGCGATTCGAGTACAACGTCGCGCTGGTCGAATCGAGCCGGATTGCTTCGTTGAAATTGGCGATCGCGTTGTCGTAGTTTTTCTGCCGGTGCCACTCGAGCCCGCGCTGGTTGTAAACTTCCGACATGTCTTGTGCGAAAACGGCCGGCGTGGCCAGGCTGGCGGCGATCAGGGCGATGAATGCTCGGCATAACACGGCGAATCTCCTGGATACGAGCGATACTGCCGCCGGTGTTTAGCAAGCGGCGTTCCGATGTCGTTTGGCCGCGGCGCGCCTCGAGGCGGATTGTCACAAGTTCCTGGGGGAAAAAGCTTCTCGGCACGACGATCGGCACTCGCTGCCAAGGGTGCAACGGTGTGCCCAGCGGTGCGCTTGCGCGCAAGACCGCACAGCGTACTCGCGCGGTCGAAACCAGCGCCGGGCCGACGAAGATGCTGTCAGAAGGCGACGACTTCGCCGGCCGACCGACAAAAGCCGCAGCTCAGCAGTCGTCGGCCGCAGTGCATCGAAGGTCGCAAATTACGCCGGCACGATAAATGCCAAGCTAGGTGCCAACTCGCCCAGCGCATCTTTGCTCCCAACGTCATTACTAACAACGAGCCTTAACCGATGAAGCGATTACGTACAGTCCTAGCTCTCGCCATGCTGCTGGCGTCGGCCGCCGCGCGGGTCGAAGCGGTCGAGTGGCAGCGATTGGGATTGGCCGGCGACTGGTATGGAACGATCGCGGCGGTTTCGCTGAACGATTGGATCTACACGGTCGAACGCGGCGGCGGCCTGTACCGCACCAACCCCTACACCGGCCAGTGGACGCAAGTCGGATACGCCGAGTTCGGCAACACCGCCTACCTGTTCGCGGTCGGCGATTGGCTGTACACGATCGAATACGATGGCAGCTTGTACCGCGTCAGCCCGGGCAACGGCGCTTGGGAAAAGCTTGGTCCCAGCGGCGGGTGGCTCAACACCGTGGCTGGGGTCGGCTATCCGTTCGACGCGCATAGCGGTGCGATCTTGACGGCCGAAAGCGGCGGCGGCCTGTACGCCACCTCGACCGACGGATACTGGATGCAGATCGGCACACCCGTGTTCAACAATACGTTGTCGATGGTGGTGCTCAATGGCTGGTTGTACACGATCGAAACCAGTGGCAGCCTATACCAGGTGAACCCGGTCAACGGCAGTTGGCGACAAATCGGCGAACCTGCCGCGTGGCTGGGAGTCATCGCCGCAGCAGCGCTTGATGGTTCGTTCTATACGGCCGAGAGCAATGGCTACCTGTACCAGACGAACCCCGAGACTGGCGAGCGGGCCCATCTGGGCGGGCCTGTGTTCGGCGATACGACCCTGATGGTCGCCGCCGCCGGCGCGCTGTACACGATCGAGAACAGCGGCAGCTTGTACCGAATCGATGTGAGTGTTCCGAGAGCCGCGGGAGCCGGCTCCGCGCAGGTTGCGCCGATGACTCCAGCGGCCATGACCGTTGACACGCCGGCTGTTCCGGTCGGTTACGCGATTCAGCGCTTGGTCTCGCAGCGGGTTGATTGCGTGTACCGCGGTGAGTACGACATCACCGGCGTCCATCCGCAAGAGTGGAGGTTTACGACCGCGATGGCCCCCGAGCTGCCTTCGCAGACCGGTGTCCGCACGCGGTTCACGCCCGACGCGAAACCGGCGCGCGAATACGACGCCGAGCAGCGGCTGCTGTTGATCAGCCATTGGCCGAGCACGGCCAGCCATCAGACGATCAGCATCGAGTACCAGGCGACGCTGTGGACGCGTCGCTTGGTGCCGGTATATTCGCGCGACGCCTTATTTGCCGTTACGCCCCTCGACGAGGCGACGCGCAAACTGTACCTCGCGCCGACGTATTTGCTCGATTACCAATCGCAGCCCTTCCAGGCGTGGCTCGACCGCAACCAACTTCGCCGTGACCGCAATCAGAGCGAGATCGATTTTGGCCGTCGTGTTTTTACGGTGATCGTGCGGCAGTACGTCACG
>DASZPI010000050.1:0-3786 GCA_035550355.1 Pirellulales bacterium | reverse complement strand
TATGCCGAGTTTCGGCATCTCGGCAAGCGCGGCGTGCTGGGGCGATACAGCCTTCACTTTCATCTGTGTCGCGATTCGATGCGTGGCGCGTCGGTCGTCGGCGCCTCGATTCATGACAGCGACAACCGCTGGCTCACCGTGCACGGAACCGATTACCTGCTGGTGCGCGATTGCGTGGGATACAACAGCCTGGGCCATGGTTTCTTTCTGGAAGACGGCACCGAAGTGTTCAACGTCTTCGATCGAAATCTCGCCGTGCAGGCTCGGCACGCGGCGCCGCTGCCGAAGCAAATGTTGCCCTACGATGAGAATGAAGGAGCCGGCTTCTGGTGGGCCAACAGCCTGAATTCTTTCACACGGAACGTCGCCGCCGAGTGCGACCAGTACGGTTACCGATTCGAGGCCACACAGACGCCCGAATTTTCTCCGGTGCTGGCTGTTCCGCAGGCTGACGGAAAGCTCGCCGAGGTCGATATCCGCACGCTTCCCTTCGTGCGGTTCGACGACAACGAGGCCCATTCCCAGCGACGCTTCGCGCTGAATTTGGGCGGCATTCGCCACGTTTCCGACGCAGAAGACTATCGCATGCTGCGAGAACCGAACCCCGACCTCTCAAGGATTCAAGGCGGAGACGTCCAGGGTGTCGGGCCGGACACCAGGCATCCCTTCATCATTCGTAACCTTCGGGTGTGGGAGAGCCAGTGGGTCTTTCACGGTGGATCGCCGTCGGTGCTGCTCGACGGCGTCGAAGCCATCGATTGCACCTACGGAATTTTCAAAACCCGGATGGATGCACACGAATATCGCAAGCTGAATATGAAACGGATCGACACCGCGGACATCTTCGAACCGTGGGGCAACTCGACGCTCGCGGAAGACTACGAGCGATATCTCGACGATACGGTTGACGATCTGCCGCCGACGACCGTCATCACACGTTACGAGGCTCGTGACGACGGGAAGCTGTTGGTTTATGGAATTGCCGCTGACAATGGAACCATCAAGCGCGTCACGGTGAATGAACAAGAGGCCACTCCGCTCGCGGCCGATGCAGGCTTGGAGAACTGGAAGATTGCTTTGCAGCTTGCGCCAACGACGCAAACCGTCGAACTTCTCGCGGTTGCCGAAGATAAAAAAGGCAACCTCGAACCGCGCCCGCACCGCATGAGGGCCGACATGCTTTCAGAACCGGCCGATCGTGTTCACGGTCCAAAGCCTGAGTAGCAGGTCCCGTCGATCCCGCGTGGTCACGGTCCCTCCCGCTGTATTGACAATCGGTGACCAAAAACGCGTCACTCGCGACGAGTATTTCGCCACGATACGGGTGGAATCATTGCGACGGCACGTTGCAGGCGACTGGGCGGGATTCTGAATTCGAGGCGAAAAGCCCTTAATTGCGCAGGTGGCTCCTGATTTGCGCCCTTACGGCTTGCGAATTGCTAGGGGGCGAGGCGAGTCGTGACGTCTACGCTCTCCGCGCCTTAGAACCAGGAACACCGATGCACTCTCATGCTTTCGTCCGTGCCCTAGCTGTTTCCTTGTTGCTTTGCCTCGTGACCAGTGCCCGTAGTGAAACCATCCTCTACGATTCGAACGGATTCGAAGCGCCGACGTTCACCGCCGGGAGTTCGCCGTTTGGCCAGGACGACAGCAATCCATGGCAAGCCTTTGGCGGCAGTCCCACGGCATACAGCGTGGAATCATCGAAGGTTGCCTCGGGCGCGCAGGCCATTGAAGGCGATGGCGGAGGCCTGAACGACGGATCGTACGTTTGGCCGAATCTTGGCTACACGCCCGGACCGAATGAGAGAGTTCGCATACAGGTCGACATGGCTCGAACGCTTTCTCCGAATGTCGATGACAGTAGCCCTGTCTACGCGATCGATATCGCGGACCAGAATATCGATCGCACCAGCCGCTTCGGGTTACAGCAATCTGGCGGCGAAATTCGAACGTTCATTTCGGTGCCAATCAACGCATCGGGCAATATCGACCCCAACGGGCCCGGCATTCGATCGGAGTTTTACGGGCCGGCCATCGCCCAGGACACATTCGTGCATTTCGACTTCACCTTGGACTACACGTCCAAGACGGTAAATCTGTCAGTCGATGGAACACCGCTGGCGGCCGGAGTTCCGTTTCGCACCCAAACGTCTGCGTTTCTCGATTCTGCCGCGTTTCAAATCGGAACATTCCCCGAGTCGTCGGATCATGGCTATTTCGACAACTATGTGGTTAGCGTCGTGCCCTATCTGGCCGGCGACGCCAATACCGACGGGATCGTCAACAGCCAAGATCTAGCGGCCGTATCCAGCAATTGGCTAGCAACTGGCGTGCTGCCAGCTGGCGACGTGAATGAAGATGGCATCGTCAACTCGCAAGACCTCGCGCTCATTTCCTCGAATTGGTTGCAGGCGCTCAATGGATCGGGCGCGGGCAATGCCACTGCGGTGCCGGAACCCGGCACTTTCGCGCTGTTGCTTCTGGCAACAGCCTGCGCTTTGACCCCGGCTGGCAAGCGTCGGTTTTGGAACCACTGATGAGATGCAAAGCGCGGCGTGGGCTCACGTTGATCGAGTTAATGGTCGTTCTGGCGATTATCGGCATCCTCGTCGCAGTGTTGATCCCTGCCGTTCAGAGCGCGCGGGCTGCTGCGCGCAGAATGCACTGCGCGAATAACATGAAGCAGCTCGGGTTGGCCGTGCTGAATTACTATGAAACGTATCAGCGCTTTCCGCTGTTTGGCTTCGAGCAGACAGGCTGGACCTGCGCAATCTTGCCTTTCCTTGAATCCGCGAATCTCTATGCCACCACGTTCAAGCGAACGGGGAGGGATTCCGGGCCCTGGGTCGGCACACCTGTACCTGCGTTCCTCTGTCCTGAGCATCCAAACTCCAGCGGCCAGAGTAATTCGACGATTTACGCAGACTTCGGCACGCGCGGCTTGACGAACTACCTGGGGGTCGCGGGACGACGCTGGGCGGATCGCTACAAAGGCGACGGAGATACAGGCGTCCTGGGCGCGTGGGTCA
This sequence comes from Pirellulales bacterium, assembly GCA_035550355.1. GTDB lineage: Bacteria > Planctomycetota > Planctomycetia > Pirellulales > PNKZ01 > DATAXP01. The sequence continues at coordinate 754 of DASZPI010000050.1, read as the reverse complement.
ACAACAATAAAGGCGTCGCGCTGAACATGATCACTGACGGCACCAGTAACACATTGCTCATGGGGGAACGACCCCCCGGGCCGAGCGAGACGGGAGACTGGGGCTGGTGGGCGGGTCGCAACGACTGGGACATCATCATGTATCCCACGGTGCTCATGGCCGATACTCCCCCATCACGGATCTCGGCGTACAAGGGTTGCACCTATCCAGCGATCTATGCTGCCGGCAGGCTCGAAAGCGGTTGCGATCAGGATCACTTTTGGAGCCTGCACTCGGGCGGCGGCAACTGGACGATGGCCGACGGCTCGGTCCATTTCCTGCCCTACGAAACTTCGCCCGCCGTTTTGGATGAAATGTCAACGCGTAGCGGGGCGGAGGTGGTCGTCGGATCGTGGTGAATCGACTCGCGATGCGCTAACCGCAAAAACGGTGCGAGAGGATCACCGACTGCCCCGCGTGACGAACGCTCAGGAGCTGAGCGTTCCCTTGGTGCTGGGAATGCCCGTCATGCGCGGATCGGGCTCGACGGCCATGCGCAGGGCGCGGGCCGTGCCTTTGAAAATCGCTTCGGCGATGTGGTGGTTGTTTCGGCCGTGATGCAGCACGACGTGCAGGTTCATCAGCGCATTGGCCGCCGCGGCTTGCCAGAAATCCTCGACCAGCTCGCTGTCGAAGTCGCCGATCTTGGCGCGGCTGAACTCGGCCTGGAACACCAGATAATAACGGCCGCTCAGATCGATGGCCGACGTGACCA
>DASZPI010000049.1:0-3741 GCA_035550355.1 Pirellulales bacterium | reverse complement strand
GAGCATCGCCGTCACGATTGCCGAAGGCGCTTTGGCCAAAGCAGCGTACGTGCGATCAATCACTTCTACGACCGGTGCATTGTCGCGCACCCGGGCTGTTTCGGCCAGTTGGGCCCGCAGGTGAGCGGCACCCTCGGCACTGGGATCGAGGCCAATTTGTTGCTGCGCTCGATAATCGCTGCTGGTCCAAGCGCCGGCGATCGTCGGCAGGTCGTGCGTCGAAGCACTGACGAGCGCCAGGTGCGGATACTGTTCGGGGGGATCGTTCTCGAACCACAACACGCGGCACGAGAGCACGCCGGTCGACGCCAGCGCGGAGCGCGTTCCGGGCTCGACGGTGCCAAGGTCCTCGCCGACGACAAAGGCTCCAGCCCGATGACTTTCCAGCGCCAAGATCGCGAGCATTTCGTCGGCGCGGTATTCGACGTACGCGCCTTGCTGGGGGCTGTCGTCATGCGCGATCCAGAACAGCCGAAACAGCCCCATGACATGATCCATGCGCAGGCCGCCGGCATGGCGCAAGCTTGCGCGCACGGTTTCGATCCAAGGAACGTAGCCGCTTGCGCGCAACTTGTGGGGCACCAGCGGCGGTAGTCCCCAATCCTGGCCCGCGGCATTGTACAGGTCGGGCGGTGCGCCAACGCTCACGCCCCCGGCCAGCGTATCTTGCCAGGCCCAGGCGTCCGCTCCGCCGGCGTCAAAGCCGATCGGCAGGTCGTGAATGATGGCCAACGGCTTCGAGGCGGCCGCAAGCTGCAGATCGAGCTGCCATTGCAGCCATTGGTGGTAGGCGACGCGACGGCGTAGACCATCGATGTCGATGCGAGCCAGCGCAAGCTCCGGACGACGATACTGCGCAGGCCAACTGCGCCAATCGCATCCATGCTGCTCGGCCAAGGCGCAGTACAGCGCAAATTGCTCGAGCGAGGTTCCCTGTTGGCGGCTGAACGCGTCGAATCGCGGATCGCCTTGAAACCTTTCCCACAGCAGCTCGCAGGCGCGCTGCTTCAGCCGAAATACTTCAGGACGATCGATCCGCGCATTGTTGTTTAACGCTCGACCGGACGAGACCAGCAAGCCAAGATCGGCAACCATCTCTGGTGCACCAGCCATGCGTTCAATCCGCAGGTACAGCGGATTCCGAAATCGACGGCTGGTGGGGGAGTACGGACTTGCCTGCTGCGTGGCGACCGGCGCCGCAGCGCACAACGGGTTGATCAACAGGCACCGCGCGCCCTGTTGGCTGGACCAATCGGCCAATCGCTCAAGATCGGCCAGATCGCCGAAACCCCAGCTTTGCCGCGACCGCAAGGCGTATAGCTGCGCCGCCCACCCCCAGGCCCTGTCGGGAGGCGGCAGACATTGCCGGGGGGCAACCACGAGCTGCGTTGGCCGCGAACTCCCTTTGCGATCGAACTCGTGATAACCCAAGGGCACGTCGGGCGGCAAGCGGCGATCGATGACGATCGTGCCGCCGTCTTCAAGACGCACTACGCCGGGACCGTTCAGGTCGGTCGACTCATTTTGATAAACAATTTGAAACGCAGCTTCCAGCGGGTGCGGCGGCGCGGCGGGATCGACGCCCATCGCCTTGAGCAAGGCATGGCGCGTCGCACTGCTGGTGGCATGCCAGTGATCGGACGCGTCGTTGTATCCTGACGTCACGCCCCACGGATCAGCGGTCATGGGTTCCTCGAGCCGCAGCGAACTCGCATTTCACCGCTGGTCAACCTTGATTCGGCAGCTTCGACGCTCATTGTTCCCCGACGCATACCGTTCAATTTATCGTTGCAGGGCGAAGATGGTAGGTCATGCGGTCGAAGAGTAGTTGCGCAGACACGAGCCCGGCTGCACGCTGCGCGCTCGGCATGGTACTTGCGTTCGCATGCCCCCCTTTCACGCAAGTCGCAGCGAGCGTAAACTGCGGCGGTCACGTTGTATGGAATCTCAAATCCCGCGGCATCGAGTGGTGATTGTGGGCGGAGGTTTCGGCGGCTTATTCGCCGCACGAAGTCTTGCGCGCGCTGCTGTGAACGTCACGCTGATCGATTCACACAATCACCATTTGTTTCAACCGTTGCTGTACCAGGTGGCATCGGGAGCGCTATCGCCGGCAAATATTGCCGCGCCTTTGCGCGGGTTGCTCAAGCGACAGGCAAATGCGCGCGTGTTGTGGGCGCGGGTAAATCATTTCGATATTGCAAATCGGCGCGCGATTCTCGACGACGGCTCGGCAAGTTACGACACGCTGGTGCTTGCCGCCGGGTCGCGACACAGCTACTTCGGCCACGATGAATGGGAAGCATTCGCCCCGGGCCTGAAGACCATCGACGATGCGACCGCCATTCGCCGCCGAATACTCGAGGCATTCGAGCTTGCCGAACGCTGCGCCGATTCGAGCGAGGCCGAGGCATGGCTGACGTTTGTCGTGGTCGGCGGCGGGCCGACGGGCGTCGAGTTGGTGGGGCAGATCGCCGAAATCGCGCATCACACGCTACGCGGCGAATTTCGCCGCATCGACCCGCAATCGACGCGTATCTATCTGGTCGAGGCGGCCGATCGCATTCTGCCCCCCTACGAGTCGAAGCTGTCGCAGCGTGCCGCCGGCGATCTGGAAAAGATGGGTGTTACGGTGCTGACGTCTTCGACGGTTACCGACGTCGATGCCGGCGGCGTGACGATCACGCGCGACCAGACGAGCCAGCGGCTGGCAAGTCATGCGGTGTTCTGGGCTGCGGGAGTCCAAGCGTCGCCGCTGGCAAAGATTGTGGCCCGCGAGACCGGCGCTGAGATCGATCGCGCGGGCCGAGTGCACGTTGGCCCCGATCTGACCATTGCCGGACACCCTGAGATTTTCGTCATCGGCGACATGGCACACGCGCTCGGCGCCGATGGCAAGCCGTTGCCTGCGCTGGCGCCGGTTGCCATGCAGCAAGGACGATTCGTAGCGCGCCAAATCGCACAGCGCGCTCTTTCGGGCGCTGCGAACATTTCAAACTTCAAACCACAAATAGAGGTTTTCAAATATCACGATCGCGGTACGATGGCGACCATTGGCCGCGGAAAGGCGGTCGCGCAATTTCGATTCGGAACCCTTGCCGGTCCGATCGCGTGGTTCGCGTGGCTGTTCGTGCACTTGATGACACTGGTGCAATTTCAAAATCGCGTATTGGTGCTCACGCAATGGGCGTGGGCCTATGTTACGCGCAATCGGTCGGCGCGCCTGATCACCGGCGAGCAATCGATGCCGCACATCCATTGCGCGGTCGATGAAAATCCCTCGAATCCAGAGCACGCCGCGAGCCCCTAACGCCCAGCTCCGTTTTCGATGACGCAAGTATTCCATCCATCGATGAATCCGCTGTCCAAGGTCAGCATCCTTGGCGCTGCGGGACTATTGGCGCTTGCGGGCTGGCTTGTCGACCAGTGGTATCGATCACTGTATGTCACCCAGGTAAACGTGGTGCGCACGCAACCGGTGCAGTTCAGCCACGAACATCACGTGACGGGCCTGGGCATCGACTGCCGGTACTGCCATACCAGCGTGGAAACGTCGAGCTTTGCCGGCATTCCGGCGACCGAAGTCTGCATGAACTGTCATTCGATCATTTGGAACGACAGTCCCAAGCTCGAGCCGGTCCGCGAAAGCTTCCGCACGGGCAAGCCAATCGTCTGGACGCGCGTGCACGACGTCCCCGACTTCGTCTACTTCAACCACTCGATTCATGTGGCCAAAGGCAT
>DASZPI010000048.1:0-7370 GCA_035550355.1 Pirellulales bacterium | reverse complement strand
AACGACTCGCTGAACTCGGCGAAGAATTCCATCGGGTTCGTGAGCGCGTAGTGCTTTCGCGGCGTGCCGCCGGTGTGCAGCACCGGCTCGTCGTACTTGCCGCTCGAGCGGAACCGCTCCCAGGCGGCCGCGATCTCGGGGTTGTCGAAACCCAGCACCTGGTCGTGGTACGCATGGGCGAGTTCGTGCAGCACCGACCACGGCTGCACCTGCTGATGCCGCGCGCTCGACCACTCGGCGGCATCGGGAATGTGCACGCAGCGGGCGAGCTTCGGATCGTAGCCATTGGCCTTCAGCCAATCGGCGCTCGGATGATATTGCGCCCGTTCGAGCTTGCCGTGCGTGCGGTCGAGCCAGATCGGCACCTTGCGCAGATGCGCAAGAGGCGCCTCGGGCACGACCATCGCGATCTCGTACAGCCGAACGTCCAACAGCCGCCGAGCATGCTTGCCCAGGGCAACGTCGTCGGCATCGCCTTCGATCAGCCGCCGATCAACGTGAACGGTCCAACCTTCGACCTGCTGGGTCGCATGACCCGCGGGTTTCGGTCGCACCGGCTCGTCATCGGCCCACACGATCGATGTCGCCAATGCGACGGCAAGCGCGGCAACAATAGTGCGCATGCGGCCTCCTACCTCGCCGCGACCGGGAATCGGTCCTGCAGCGCCTGGACGGTCATTTCTTCCTCGCGCAGGTCTTCCATCGCCAATACGCAGGCGTCGGCCGCGGGGATGGTGGTGATGCACGGCACGCCGTGGCTGACGGCTGCCGCGCGAATGCGGCCTTCGTCGGTCCGCGCGCCTTTGCCGCTCGGCGTGTTGATGATCATCTGCACTTCGCCGTTGATCAGGTAGTCGAGCAGGTTCGGGTGCCCTTCCTGCAGCTTTTTCAGCTCGCGGACCGCAATGCCCGCTTCCTTGATCGCCCGCGCGGTCCCTTCGGTGGCCAGCAATTGGAAGCCAAGCTGCGCCAGATTGCGCCCCAACCGCAAGGCGTGCTTCTTGGTCGGGTCCGACAGGCTGATGAAAATGTTCCCCTGCTTGGGCAGCACCACGCCGGCGGCCAACTGGCTTTTAGCGAACGCAATGCTGAACCGATCGCTGATCCCCATCACCTCGCCGGTCGATTTCATCTCGGGCCCCAGCACGATGTCCACGCCCGTGAACTTCACGAACGGGAAGACGCTCTCCTTGACCGATACGTGGCTGGGCACGGGGTCGCTGTCGATCCCTTGCTCGGCCAACGACACGCCCACCATCACCTTCGCGGCGACCTTGGCCAGCGGCACGCCGGTGGCCTTCGACACGAACGGCGCGGTGCGGCTGGCGCGCGGATTGACTTCGAGCACATACACCGTGTCGATGCCGTCCTCTTTCTTGACGGCGTACTGCACGTTCATCAGGCCGTTGACCTGCAACTGCTTGGCGAGCTTGACGGTCGCTTCGCGGATTTCGCTGATCACGGCCGGCGGCAGACTGTAGGGGGGCAACGCGCAGGCCGAGTCGCCCGAGTGCACCCCCGCTTCCTCAATGTGCTCCATGATGCCGGCGACGATGCAATCTTCGCCGTCGGCCACGGCATCGACATCCACCTCCACGGCGTCTTCCAAGAACCGGTCGATGAGCACCGGCTGCCCCTGGGCCACGACGAACGCCTCGGCCACGAAGCGTTCGAACTGCGCGTCGTCGTAGCAGATTTCCATGGCGCGGCCGCCGAGCACGAAGCTGGGGCGCACGAGCGCCGGGTAGCCGATCTTCTCGGCCTCGCGGCGAGCCTCGTCCATGGTGCGGGCAATGCCGTTGGCCGGCTGCTTGAGCTCCAGGCGATGCAAAAGCTGCTGGAACTTCTCGCGATCCTCGGCCTCTTCGATCCGATCGACGCTGGTGCCGATGATCGGCACTCCCGCATCAGCCAGCCCGCGCGCCAGGTTCAACGGCGTTTGCCCGCCAAACTGCACGATCACCCCGTTGGGCTCCACGCGATCGACGATGTTCAGCACGTCTTCGGTCGTCAACGGCTCGAAGAACAGCAGGTCGCTGGTGTCGTAATCGGTGCTCACGGTCTCGGGATTGCTGTTGACCATCACGCTCTCGATGCCCAGCTCGCGCAGCGCGATGCTGGCGTGGCAGCAGCAATAGTCGAACTCGATCCCCTGGCCGATGCGGTTCGGCCCGCCGCCGAGGATCATCACGCGCCGGCCGCCCGCGGGCTTCGGCGGCACTTCGTCCTCGTCTTCGTACGTCGAGTAGTAGTACGGCGTGTAGGCGCGGAACTCGGCGGCGCACGTGTCGACGCTTTTGAACGTGGCCACGATCCCGCGCCGCTTGCGCTCGGCCCGCACGTCGGTCTCGGTGTAGTCCCACAGCGTGGCGAGCTGACGGTCGCTGAAGCCGAACTGCTTGGCCTGGCGGAACAGCGGGTCGTCGACTTCGGCAAAAGTCGTAACCCGGCGCAGCTTCTCTTCCAGCTCGACGATCTCGAGCAGGTTGTCGAGGAACCAGGGGTCGATGCTCGTGATCGCGTACACTTCGTCAACGGTCATGCCGCTCTTCAGCGCGTAGCGCAGGTACCACACCCGGTCGGGCCCCGGCGTGGCGAGCTTGGCGCGAATCTCTTCGCGCCCCGGGCGCTGCGGCGTGTCCCACAGATCCTTCTTGTCGCAGCCGAAGCCAAAGCTGCCGACCTCGAGGCCGCGCAGCGCCTTTTGAAACGATTCCTTGAACGTGCGGCCGATGGCCATCGTCTCGCCGACGCTTTTCATCTGCGTGGTGAGCGTGCTGTCGGCCTCGGGGAATTTCTCGAACGCGAACCGCGGGATCTTGGTGACCACGTAATCGATCGTCGGCTCGAAGCAGGCGCGCGTTTCGCGCGTGATGTCGTTGGCGAGCTCGTGCAGCCGATAGCCGACCGCCAGCTTGGCGGCAATCTTGGCGATCGGAAAGCCGGTGGCCTTCGACGCCAGTGCGCTACTGCGGCTGACGCGCGGATTCATTTCGATCACGATCATCCGCCCGGTTTGCGGATGGATGGCGAACTGGATGTTCGAGCCGCCGGTTTCGACGCCGATCTCGCGGATCACGGCGAGGCTGGCGTCGCGCATTCGCTGGTATTCTTTATCGGTCAGCGTCTGCGCGGGGGCCACGGTGATCGAATCGCCGGTGTGTACGCCCATCGGGTCGAAGTTTTCGATCGAGCAGATGATCACGACGTTATCGTCGGCGTCGCGCATCACCTCCATCTCGTATTCTTTCCAGCCGAGGATCGACTCTTCCAACAGCACCTGGCTGACGGGCGAGAACTCGAGGCCGCGCGAGACCATGAAGTCGAACTCTTCGCGGTTGTAGGCCACGCCCGACCCGCTGCCGCCGAGGGTGAAGCTGGGGCGAATGACGCACGGCAGGCCGATGTCCTGCATTGCCGCGCGGGCCTCGGCCATGGTGTTGACCGTGCGGCCGCGGCAGACTTCGAGGCCGATTTTCTCCATCGCCTGCTTGAACAGGGCGCGATCTTCGGCCTTGGCAATCACATCGGGGCGCGCGCCGATCATCTCGACGCCGTACTGCTCGAGCACGCCGTGCTTGGCCAGCTCCATGCCCAGGTTCAGGCCGGTTTGACCGCCGAGCGTCGGCAGCAGTGCATCGGGGCGCTCGGCCTCGATCACCTTGGCGATCATTTGCCAGGTGAGCGGCTCGATGTACGTGCGGTCGGCCGTGGCCGGATCGGTCATGATCGTCGCCGGGTTCGAGTTGATCAGCACCACCTCGTACCCTTCTTCGCGCAGCGCCTTGCACGCCTGGGTGCCGGAGTAGTCGAACTCGCACGCCTGGCCGATAATGATCGGACCGGAGCCGATGAGCAGAATCTTCGATAGATCGTCGCGACGGGGCACTTGCCGCACCTCAACTTACTGGCCTGCGAAAATCCATTCGGCCGATGCGCGTACCGACAGCGCAGCGGCCGGGCGGTGTCTAAAATCCCTCGAAGTTACCATGCTGCAGCCGCGACATTCAAGGGGCGCTTGCGAAGGCCGTTCTAAGTGGGCGGTCTATCTCTGCGGCGACGAATGATCGCGGTCAGCCCGTTAAGGCAATAGGTCAGCGATTGCATGGCGAAGATGAGCAATTTGACGAGCGCCCCGGCAATCCACACGAACACATCCGGGATCGAGTAACCCATATCCCCATCGTACTCACGCGCCAGCGCGTCTAATAGCTTCTCAGAGAGCTGGTGCAATGACCGGTCAATCGTCGCCCGCAATTCGAATGTTCGCTGGCTTCGCGTCGTAGTAGTAAATGCCGTACTTTTGCAGCACCCAAATCAGCGTCTGCACCTCGGGCCAGTGTTCGTCAAAGCGTTCTTCACATTCCTCTCGCCACGCTTCCCATTTCTCGGCAGAAAAGTCCGGCCGCTCGTCGAGGTACGCTTTCGCGAAATCCAGAACGTATGGGGCGGTCACGATGCGCATTTCAATGACCAGCAGGTCGTCGTTGGACCCGATCAACTGCGGAACCGCGAATCGGAGCAGTTTCACGACTCCTGCCGCAGCGAGGCGTTGATAGCAAGTCAGCTCAATGTGATAATTGTGTTCGAGCTTCAACGCTTTTACTGCGGTCTCGCGGCTCGATCTCCAAACGCTGCCGTCGGTGCCGTGACCGAGCGGCGTTGCAAGATCGAGCGTGATCTTGCATAACTCGGCGTAACTCAAAGCACGTTGCACCAGGTTGTCATCGCTCATGGGTCAACTTCTTTTTGACGAATACTCAGCCGATGTCGAGATCTTCTTGCTGGTCGACGGCAAGCGCTACGACGTTGCGCAAATTGGCAGTGGATCGCTTATCCTTCGTAAGCCTGCACCCCTACCGCCAGGCACCGACGCTCGTCTTTTTATTCGCATTGATGCGCACGAAGAAGTGACGCCTATTTTGCTGACCGAGGGGGCGGATGTCGATTCGCGCCCCATCCCGTTCTTCTAAATCGGAATCCGTTCGGCGGTAATTGGAGCGGCGTTACAAGGTGAACGAGGTAATGCCTGAACTCCAGCCGCCTGCGACCGACCCAACGCCGATCTTCGAGTTGTTCCGTGGCAGCCTGGCGACCGAGTTGCTCACCGCGGCGATCACGGAGTTCGATGTGTTCGGGCGGCTGGCGGCGGGCGCGAAGCGCTTCGATGCGCTGGCCAGCGAATTGGCGCTCGCCCCGCGCGCGGCAACGGTGCTGCTGACCGCGCTGAAGGCGATGAAGCTGCTCGTCGGCCGACAGGCCGACGGCGCCGAGATGTTGGAGCTGACCGCGATCGCGCGAGCCCACCTGGTGCGCGGCGGCGCATTTGACGTGAGCGCGTATGTCGGCCTGGCCGGCGCCTCGCCGGGAGTGCAGGCGATGATCGAACGCTTGCGAACCAACCGGCCGGCAGGCAGCCGCAACGAAGATCAAGGGACCGCGTTCATCTTCCGCCCAGGCGAAGCGTCGCTCATGGAGCAAGAACGCGCGGCACGCGAGTTGACCTTGGCGCTGGCGGGCCGGGCGCGGAACGTGGCGCCGGTGCTCGCCGAGCGCTATCCGCTCGATGGGGCGCGGACGCTGTTGGATGTCGGCGGCGGCACGGGCATCTACAGCATCGCCTGGCTGCGGCGGCATCCGCAGTTGCGCGCCGTGGTGTGGGATCGGCCCGAGGTGCTCAAGGTGGCCGGCGAAATGGCCCGCGAGTTCGGCGTCGCCGATCGGCTGTCGTGCGTTGCCGGCGACATGCTCAGCGATCCGCTGCCCGTGGAGGCCGAGGTGTGTTTGCTTTCCAACGTGCTGCACGATTGGGACGTGCCCGAGTGCCGCAGGCTGGTCGGGCGCTGCGCGGCCGGGTTGCCGCGCGGCGGTCGGCTGCTCGTGCACGATGTGCTGCTCGATGACGACCATGCCGGGCCGCTGCCGGTGGCGCTGTACTCGGCGGCGTTATTCTCGGTGACCGAGGGACGCGCGTACAGTGCGGCCGAATACCGCGCCTGGCTCGTCGAGGCGGGACTAACGCCTGAGCCGGCGATCGAAACGCTGGTGCACTGCCACGTGCTCCCGGGCCGCAAGCTGTAGTGGGCGTGCTGGCAGTGCATGCGCTCGGTCGATTCCGGGCCGTGAGCGAAAAACTGGCGCAGCGGCCGACGGGGTAAGTTCGTACGATCCCGCCGCTTATCGATGCTCATCAGGCGTGGAGGTGCGCGTGGTCACGTCTTCGTCGAAGTTCCTGCCCCTGGCCGTGCTGTGTTTCGCAGCGGTCGCAGCGGCTCAGCAGCCGTTGTCGCAACCGACGTTCACGCTCCCCACGCCGCCGGTTGCGAACGTCGGCTCGGCCGAGAAAACGGTGCCGCTGGTCTACGGCAACGTGGGTGCGAAGCCGTTGTTCACGGCGCCGGCAACGGCGTCGAGCGCGGCCGGCATCACGCCCATTGGGTTGAAGGCGAGCACGCCGAGCTCGTCGCCGTACGCGGCGCTCGCGACGACCGGCGCGACGGGTTCCTCGTCGCCGGTCATCACCGACCCGGCGGTGCAGCCAGCCTCGGCCGAAGAACCGCTGCTGGACGATACGCCGGCCGAGATCGCCGCTCCCGCCCAGCGACCGGTGTTCGACATCCGCAAGCGCCGCAAGGACGCCTGGATCGGCGGGTTCACCGGTCTGCTGCTCAAGCCGCATTGGACCAGCACGAACGATGCTTTCCTCATGCGCGTGGTCGGATCGAACACCTTCATGCGCGAAACCAACACGCCGTTCACGTACGGCTACACCGTGTCGCCGGCGGCGTGGGTGGGCTACGTGAACGAGTCGGGCAACGGCATTCGCGTGAATTACTTTCAGTACAACCAGGCGGCCAACGCGCAGGCGCAGGTCGGATCGAGTCAAATCATTCTCGATCCGACGGTGTTGGCCGGCAACGGCTTCGGCGTGTTCAGCAACGCGATCGGCGGAACATTCAACGCCAACAGCGCGTTGCAGCTTTCGACCTGGGACCTGGAAGCCATCCGCCGCGTGATTACCGACGACTGGAGCTGGACCGCCTCGGCGGGGCTGCGCTACGCGTACATCTATCAAAGCGACGAGGAAGAAATTACGCCGGTCACCTCGGCAGGTTCGAACTCGCCGTACATGCTGATGCAGCATTCGTTTCACGGCGGCGGGCCGACGCTGTCGTTTCAGGCGCGGCGGAGCGTGGGCGATTTTGGCCTGGGACTGTTCGGCAGCACGCGCGGCTCGATGATCTTCGGCGGCTTCCGGCAAACGGTCGAACAGTCGTTCATCGCCACGAACACGAATGCGGCGGGCACCAATTACATCCGCTCGCAAGGTTGGGGCGTGCTGCCGATTGCCGAGCTCGAGGTGGGCTTCG
>DASZPI010000047.1:0-8917 GCA_035550355.1 Pirellulales bacterium | reverse complement strand
CGGCAGCCTGCTGTGGCTCGTTGCCATGGATGCCGGCATGCACGGCGGTGTCGGGCTCAACTCCCAGCAGCGTAGCGCCCGCGGGCCGGTTGTCGTTCGCTGGTTCTGCGTTGGACGGCGCCATGGTCGCGGTATCCGCGGGATTTGGCATCAACTGCACGGCTTCGTTGGCCGGTTGCAGCGCTGTCGGAGATGGCTCCGCGGCGGCCTCGGCAAGCGGAGCATGCTGATGGAACGGATCAGCCCCCGCGGACGGATCGCTGCTGACCATCGGGCCACTCGCGGCGACAGCGTGTGTCGGAGGTGATGGCTCGGCAGCGCTGGCATACCGGTCGCCCACCGACGAGAGTGCCGCCGCGTACGCAGGAACGCCGGGAGCGGCCTCGGTCAGATTTGCCGGCTCCTGCGATGCCGATCTTGCATCGGTCGGAGCGTTGAATGGTGAAGGAGCCTGCGCCTCGGCGGGACTTTCGGATTCGGCAACCGCCAACTGCACTCGCGAAGGTTCGGCCGCCAGGCGATCGAGCATCGAACTGCCGACCGTGGCAAGCTTGGGACGCTCTGCGGGGTCGGTATGCCGCGTAACCGACTCTCCAGCAACCGGCTCGGAGCTGCCGTGATAACGCGATCGCAACCGGACCACCGCAACGATCACCAGAGTGATCACCAGAACGCCGATTACGACCAGTCCGACCTTCTTTTCATTGCTCATCGTCTTCTCCCTAAGACCTGGCGCGTCCGCGGTTACGGACCGGTGATTCCATTGAATGCAGTGCGGGCAGCGACGCGCATCTTGGCGCTTCGCGCGCGGGGGTTACGGGCAATTTCATCCTCGCTGGGACGCAGCGGCTTGTGTTGCAAAGCGCGCCAATGGGGATCGTCGCGAAACGCTTGCTTGACGCGCCGATCCTCAAGCGAATGAAAGCTGATCACCGCCAGCCGGCCCCCGGCACGCAGGCAGTGCGGGAATTCAGCCAGCGCGCGATCGAGACTGCCCAACTCGTCGTTGACGGCAATCCGCAAGGCCTGGAAGGTTCGCGTCGCGGCATCGATCGGCTGATCACGGCCGCCGCGCGGGTAGCAGCTGCGCACGATCGCGGCCAACTCGCCGGCCGTAGCGATCGGCTTCGTGCGGCGCCGCTCCACGATCTTTCGGGCAATCCTGCGGCTCAAACGTTCTTCTCCATTCGCGTAGATCAGGTTGGCCAGCGTTTCGGGATCGAGCCGGTTAACAAGTTCGCTCGCTGGGCGGCCCTCGGTCGGATCGAAACGCAAATCCAAGGGCCCTTGGCTGTCGAAACTGAAACCGCGCGAGGCATCAGCCAACTGATCGCTCGACAGGCCCAGGTCGAGCACGATCCCATCGACCGTAGCAATACCAAGCTGCTGCAACACTTCTGGTAAGTGACTGTAGTTGGCCGCGACCAATTTGATCGGCAAACCGGCAAGATTGATCTCGGCCGCCGATCGCGCCTGAGGATCGCGATCGAAGGCAATCACCAATCCGTCGGGACCGACACGCTCGGCCAACGCGCGCGTGTGCCCTCCCGCGCCGAGCGTTCCATCGACCAACACTCGCCCGGGCGACGGCTCGAGCCATTGGACGACCTCGTCCAGCATGACCGAAACGTGCTGCGGAACGGAATCAGCCAAGAGCGCACGGCCTGGATGGGAACACGTGGCGGGACACTATAGGGAGGGTCCCGTAGTACGAACAGAGCAATCGCCACCAGCGTCAGTTTAGCTGGCATGCTTGCCTGCCGCGCGATGAGCAAGGAGGCGGGGGCCGGCGAGCGACCCCTCGAGCGGCTCCAAGCAGCCCACCTCGGACGGCTTCCGTGCCATCCAAGCTGGGTGGGTGCTTGCAGTCGACGCTCAGACCCCGCAGGCGGATCGAGCGACGCTGAGGTTCGCCCCCCGGAAGGCATCGTGCCGCGGGATGGACGCAAGCCTCGCCATCGGACGAGATAGCCAAAATGCGATCGTTGGTGGCCGCAAACGATCGCACAAGACCTGCGCTTCACAGCGAACGGACGGACGGATCACGAACGGACGGATCACGAACGGACGGATCATGGTCAGCTTCAAACGATGGGGCGGTGTCGCGCTCGTCACGGACGTGCCGGGGGAATGGGCAGGAACGCCCGTTCGGCAAGCTCGTCGTATTGCGGCGATTGCTCGGTCAGGTACTGATTCCACCGGTCTCGGTTCCAAAGTTCCAAATGATCATGCACACCAACCAGGACCACGTCGTTGCCCAACTCGGCCTGAGTTGCCAGCGCCGACGGGATTCGCATTCGGCCCTGTCCATCGACATCGACCGGTTCGGCCTGGGCGTAAAACAACCGACTGAATGTGCGGACGTCGTGCTGGGTCGGCGAGGCCGAGGCGAGCCTCTCGGCTAAACGACCCAGGCCCTCCTCGGTGTAAATTGCCAGCGAGGAATCGGTTCCCCGCGTGATGTACAAAACGGCGTTCTTCGAAAGACTGAGCGCGTCGCGAATGCGTTTGGGAATGGCGATGCGAGACTTTTCGTCCATCGCTCGCGGGAAGGTTCCAGTGAACAGCATTTGTTTACCACTGGGACCCACTGCCTCCCACTTGGGGCCAAAGATATCCATTGATTAGGGAGCGTCAAGGAACTTCTCCCGCAGCGATGCGCGGGGCGGCGCGAGCGATCGGCGTATTTCAAGGTGAAATGGAGACTTCGAGCGATCGGGCGCGACTAAAAAAATTTTTTACGGCGCTCACTCCGACACCCAGCGACCGAACGCGAGCGAGCCTGACCGCGAAAGGCCAGCTCTCGGCGGTGAATATAATCCGTTTCAAACCAGCAACTTACACAAACAGCCTCGACGCGTGAGATTCGGCGCGTATATTCGCGGCAACCTTTCGAGAGGAACCGCGCACGTATTTTCAGGCTATGACCGACGCATCGAGTTACGACTACGAGTTGCCCCGCGATCTTGTCGCACAACATCCCACGGCGGTGCGCTCCGACGCGCGGCTGATGTTGGTCGATCGTCGGGATCAAACGATTTCGCATCACCGCGTCTTTGACCTGCCCAATCTGCTCGACTCGCGGGATTGCTTAGTCCTCAACGACACACGCGTTCTTCCAGCTCGCTTGGTGGGGCGACGCGCGCTGACCGGCGGTCAATGGGAGGGGCTATTTCTCGAGGCGGATGGCCAAGGACTGTGGCAGCTGTTGGGAAAAACACGTGGAAAGCTCGCGGTGGGCGAAACGATCGTGCTGGTCGATAATCGCGGCCGGGATTCGATTTCGTTGCGGTTGATCGAGAAACAACCGGGCGGCGTGTGGATCGCGCGTCCGGACACCGACAAGCCAACGCTCGAAGCCCTGGCTCAGATCGGCCGGGTGCCCTTACCGCACTACATCCGGCAGGGCGAAATGGTCGAAGCCGACCGATTGCGCTATCAGACCGTGTTTGCACGTAACCCGGGCTCGGTTGCAGCGCCGACCGCCGGACTGCACATCACCAATGACCTGTTAAATCGGCTTGTCGATCAGGGAATCACGATTTGCCGTCTGACGCTGCACGTTGGCCGGGCGACATTCAAGCCCATCAGCACCGCAAATATCGAATCGCATGCCATGCATTCGGAACGCGGCTCGATCGACACGGCAACCGCGGCCAAGATCGAGGAATGCCGCGCCAAGGGAGGGCGGGTGGTCGCGGTCGGCACGACCAGCGTCCGCGTGCTCGAAACCGCCGGTCAAAGCGGGACGATACAAGCCTGGTCGGGAACCACGGACCTATACATCCGCCCGCCGTACAAATTCAAGATCGTCGACGCGTTGATGACGAACCTGCATTTGCCTCGGACCACGCTGCTGGTGCTCGTCCGCACGTTTGGCGGCGATGAGCTCGTGATGCGCGCCTACCAGGAAGCGATCGCGGAGCGCTATCGCTTCTTCAGCTATGGCGATGCCATGCTCATCGTGTGAACCTTGCTTGCGTGCGCCATCGCGACCTGAATCGACGTCCCTGGCATTTGATACAAAACCAGATCGCGTCGTCTCCACGGTTCCGGATCGTAGCGATCAAGCTGAAACGGGCTGCGAGCCGACTTACTACCCAAAAAACGCTGGACGCTCAGCGGAACCGAGGCTGCGCCGCTCGCCAGGGGTGAACGGACACGCTATCATGTCAGCGATCTCATCCACCTGCTGAAAGGAAGCGCCCGGTGCTCAATGTCAAGACGGAACATGTGCTCGTGGTTCCGACCTCGTTGCTGCACGAACTAGGGTACTTTCAAGGATTCACCGCCGAAGCCGACCGCTATCTGTCGGAAATGCTGCGGGCCGAAAACACCAGCTTTCAGCCGCGCGGCGAAATGGAGCAGAATCCCGATTTTAAGCAGCTTATTCCCTACGTCGTATTCCGCCATTGCGATCCCTCGGGAACCCTGCACGTGTTTCAGTACACGCGCGGCAAGGGCCAAGGCGAAGGGCGGTTGCACGACAAGCGAAGCGTGGGCGTTGGCGGACATATTTGCAGCGATGACGAACGGGTCGCCGACGGCGTGCATCCGTACCACGAAGGCTTGCGTCGCGAGCTTGCCGAAGAAGTCGCGATCGGTTCGGCGTATCGCGAGCGCTGCTTAGGTCTCATCAACGATGATGAAACCGAGGTCGGACGCGTGCATCTGGGGATCGTCCACGTCTACGACCTAGATCGCCCGGCCATCGAGCCTCGCGAAGCGGAAATGGTCGAGTGCGGGTTTCGGCCGCTGGCGACCCTTCTCGACGAGCTAAACAGCGGCAAGAGTCGCTTCGAGAGCTGGTCGGAAATTTGCTTGCGGGCCTTGGCGACAATCGACGCGTAAACCGGCAGGTTCATGTGTTCGACCCAGCTATTCGGTGCGCATCCATTCGGGAACACGCTGCACCTGGCCCTGCCGATCGACGCACGCCAGCGTGCTGCTGGCCTCGCACAGCAACTCATCGCCGAGCAGCAACTGATACTCGTGGTCGATGCGGGCGGCGGTGACGCGCGCCGTCGTGGTCCGCAACGTTAGCAGGTCGTCGTAGCGCGCCGGGCGGCGATACCGGCATTCCATGCGAACCACCACCATGAGGATACCGGCGGCCTCGACGTCGCGGTAATTCATGCCGTTGGCGCGCAATAACTCGGTGCGGCCGATCTCGAAGTACGTCAGGTAATTCGCGTGGTGCAGGACGCCCATGGCGTCGGTTTCCTGGTACCGGACGCGAATCTGAATTTCGTGTTGTTTGAGCATTCGTCCAGGTCGATGAGGGCGAAACTTGGGCGGTCATTTTACCAATCCATCAATCGGCAGTCGTGATCGGCCGATCGAAAAGCGTTGACCCCGATTTGCGACTTTTCTATAGTTCGATGCATGAGTATTGGTGATAGCACCGGGACGGGCTATGTAACGGCACGAGGCCGCGACTATCCCTCGATTCGACAATTCACGGTTTTCCTCGAAAACCGCGTGGGTCAATTGCTCGAGGTGGTCCGCCGCTTCGAAGGCAGCCGTGTCAAAATCGTAGCCCTTTCGATCGCCGACGCGGCCGAGTGCGCGTTCTGCCGGTTCCTATTGAGCCACCCAGAGCAAGGGCGCGAAATCCTCGAGCGTGCCGGACTGGCGCTGATCGAAAGCGACTTGATCGGCGTCGAGCTACCTGAGGGTCCGCAACCGTTTCTGCGCGTATGCACGGCTCTGCTGCAAGCCGAAGTGAACATCATCCAGGCGTACCCGCTGCTGGTACGGCCTCACGGCCGCCCGGCGGTGGCGCTGATGGTCGACAACATCGAGATGGGCCTCGAGACGCTGGCCAGCAAAGGCTTCGCCATGATCAGCGAAGCCGATCTGATGGACGACGACGCGTAAGGCTGCCCCCGGCCGACATCGGCGTTCGCAACCTCCCGCGTTACGGGATGTCGAATACGCCCTCGGGAACCTGGTCGAGGCCGCGAACCGCCATGTGGGTGATCGCGTCCCATGCGACCACCGCCACGGTATAGGTGCCATCGGATTCTTGCACCAGGAACACTCCTTCGTTGTGCCGCGAAAGCGCGGCGGCATAACCGTCGGGCGTAAGCACCGTTCCGCCTTCCAGGTACAGCTCGATCGTTGCCCCCCGCGCTTTGTACTCCCATAGCCGCTCGAAGAAGTCGCCGCGCGAGCTGCGCTTCGCTGCGTCGTCATCATTCTCCGGCGATCCGGTGTCGAACAGAAATGGCTTCGACTCGCCGGCGTCCTCAGCGGTTTCGACCAGCTCGGCCTCGGTCGGCACCAGAAACTTCACCCGGCATTCGGGACACTCACCGGGCTGGCCACCGAGCTCGCTGCTGCCGCAGAGGTGGTGGCCATTGGGACACAGGAACGCAATCTCGCCTTCGCCGGGCGTCTCTGCTTCGTCCAATGGACGGATTGGATTCGATTCCGGTTCGGGCTCGGGCTCCGTCGTCGCAACGTTTGGCGCTAACGGTTTTGGCGTCGCAGGACCCAAAGGCACCGGGGCCGCGCCAACCACGATGGGCGCTGCCGACGGTGCGGGCGAATCGGTCACCACCGGCGCGCCGTTGCCAACGATCTTTCCCGAAGCCGTCAGGTCCGGAACTCGAAAAATCGCGCCGCAATGCGGACATTTGCCGCGCTTGCCCGCCTGCTGCTCGGGGCAAAGCAGTTTGTGACCGTTGGGACAAAGCAGGGCGATGGTCATGCCGATAGTATGGCCAAAAAGAGGGCCGCGGAAAGTGGCAGGGGCAGACGAGCCGGTCGAGCGACCTACTATTTTATGGTAGCTCGGGGACAAGGCATCGACAATTCCGGTCCAGCGGGTGCCGAGATTCATGCTGCCCGGCACAGGGCCGATGCTTGACGAGCTACGGACGTCGGCAAACACTAGGGTTCCTTTCAGCGACCGCCAGCGCCTTCGAGTCACCGCATGCCGATTCAGGTCACTTGCTCCGGATGTAAGGCCACCTTCACCGTCAGCGACAAATACGCCGGCAAGCAAGGCCCCTGCCCGAAGTGCAAGGCGGTGATTACGATCCCCAAGATCGAGACCGAAGTCAAAATCCACGCGCCGGACGAGGCGCCCAAGGGGGCCGCGACCGCGACCGTGAAGGGGCCGAGGCCGGTCGCACCCAAGCCCATCCGTCGTCAAGAGACGAACGTCACCCGCGGCCGGATTGTGCTGACCGTGGGAACCGTCGCCGCGGCACTGGCCGGGGCTTGGTTCGGTCGGCCGTTCTTCGCCGGCGACGAGCTTGTGCCGCTATTGATTCGGGCTGTGGCATTGTTGCTGATTTCGCCGCCGATTGTGGTCGCCGGCTATGCGATCTTGCGCGAAGAGGAGTTGGAACCGTTCCGCGGCCGATCGCTGCTGGTGCGCGCATTCATCTGCGCGGCGGTTTATGCGCTGTTATGGGGCGTATACCACTACGTCCCCCCGACCGCCACGCGCTCGAGCTACGCCTATTTGCTCGTCGCGCCACCTTTTTTCCTAGTAGGTGCCGGCGTTGCCCTGGCGTGCTTCGATTTCGACTACGCGACCGGCCTGTTGCACTATGCGTTTTACGTACTGCTGACCTTCGCGCTCGGCTTCCTGGCCGGCCTGCCGATGCCTTGGCATCCGGCAGTCACCTAACCGAAGTCGATTCAAATCTCCAGCAGCAGCCGCGCAGGATCTTCGATGCCTTCCTTCACGCGCCGCAGGAACGTCACCGCCTCTCGACCATCAACGATCCGGTGATCGTAGCTAAGCGCGACGTACATCATCGGTCGAATGACCACCTGGCCGTCGCGAGCCACCGGACGATCCTGGATGGCGTGCAGCCCCAGGATGCCGCTTTGGGGCGGATTGATGATCGGCGTGCTCAACAGCGAGCCGAACACGCCGCCGTTGCTGATCGTGAACGTTCCGCCTTCAAGTTCTTCGAGCTTGATCTTGTTTTCTCGAGCGCGACGGCCGAAGTCCTCGATCGCCGTTTCGATCGCTGCAAAGGTCATCCGTTCCGCTTCGCGCAGAATCGGCACGAGCAATCCCTTGGCGCTCGAGACCGCGATTCCGATGTCGTAGTAGTTGTGGTACACGATCGATTGATCGTGAATTTGCGCGTTCAATTGCGGCAGGGCCTTGAGCGCTTCGATCGTTGCTTTGACGAAGAAGCTCATGAATCCCAGCTTTACGCCGTGGCGTTCCTGGAATTTGTCCTTATGCTCGGCACGCAAGGCCATCACGCCCGACATGTCGATCTCGTTGAACGTCGTGAGCAGCGCGGCTGCATGCTGCGCTTCGACCAAACGCTCGGCCACGCGCCGACGCAGCGGAGTCATCGCGACTGTTTCCGTCGCCTGTGCGTCGCGTTCGGCGAGCCAATCTTTGAACGACGGGACGCCGGGAGCGTTGTCTCCCTCGGCTTCGCGTACCTGTTGCCACTCGGCGTACGAGAGCGTTCGGCCGCTCGCGGGCTCGCGTTTCTTTGCCGGAACGCTTGGCTTGCGCGCTGGCTTTGCGGGCACCTTCGCTGCGGGCGTTGCGACCGGCGCGGTTGAAGCATCGGAAGCAGCACGCGACACATCTTCCTTGAGCATTCGCCCGCCTGGCCCCGTGCGCTTGACCTCCTCGGGTTTTACCCCCTGCTGTGCCAGTTCGCGGCGGGCCGCCGGCATCACACGATCGAGCGCGTCGCCCGCCGTCGCGGCCGCAGCGGGCGACTTGGCTTGATCCTGGGTTCGAGCCGTGGGGCCGTTCGACGGCTGCGTCGTACCGGCCGGAGCACTGGCCGATTCTTCCTCCATGTAGCCGATGACTTCGCCAACCGTGGCCGAGTCGCCCGCTTTTTTCAGCACCTTGGTGATGCGACCCGCGATCGGAGCGGAAACCTCGACCGTGGCCTTGTCGGTCTCGATTTCGACG
>DASZPI010000046.1:0-6386 GCA_035550355.1 Pirellulales bacterium | reverse complement strand
AATTGCTGAACCCGTCGGCCGACGGATTCACCTTCACCATCCAAAGCCAGAGCCCAACGGCTCTGGGGGGCATCGGCGGCAGCCTGGGCTACGCCACCGACGGCGTGCATGCCGCGATCACCAACAGCGTTGCCATTAAGTTCGATCTGGCGAACAACAACGGCGAAGGCAGCGACTCGACCGGTCTGTACGTCAACGGCGCCGCGCCGACCAACGCCGGGTCGATCGACCTGACCTCGTCAGGCATCGACCTGCACAGCGGCCACGCGTTCAACGTGTATATCAGCTACGATGGCACGACGATGATCGTCACGATCGTCGATTCCACGACCGGTGCCAAGGCCACGCAAAGCTACGCCGTTTCGCTGGGACCGACCGCGTATGTTGGCTTCACCGCCGGTACCGGCGGGTTGTCGTCGACGCAGAAGATCGTGAACTGGACGTTCACCTCTGGCACTGCCTGAACGGCAAAATAGCCTGCGCGGCTTATCGCTGCCGGGTAATGCCGATGCTTTTGCCGCCGCTCACGCCGCCGAAGTACTGCCGGTGCGTCATGAATCCGGTGTGATGGCCTGTGCTGCGAATCACCCGTTGCCCCGTGATGGGGTCGACGTCAGGCTGCTGCGCCTGCACTTCGCGCTCGAGCATCTGAAGCTCCTGCCCCTGCCGACGGTTGTTCTGCTGCTGCGAGAACAACGGCTGCGTGATCGTAAAGTAGTTGATGAACGCCGTTGACCCCGTGTTCTGCGTCATGGCGATATACGGACTCACCGTCGGGCGTTGCGGCCGATAGCGCGTGCCGGTCGTCCCGATGTTCAGCGTGTTGTTGTCGTAGTTCACCACCGGCGGCGTGGCGCTGGCCGCCTGGCAAGCAAGCAGCAGCAACAGCGCAGTCAGGCCAACTCGTCGTACATGGCAAACAGGCATGGGTTACTCGCATCTCAGTGAAGCTGCACTTCATTTATCGGTTACGATCGCCGCCGACCAGAAGCAGCGATTGTGCCAACGATGACGAATTCGATGGCGCTCCGGTCGCACAAGCGCTAACGTCCGTAAAGCTTTCCAAAAATAGTTACTTCCACGACAAATCGTCGCAATTGGGAGGGCTGGGTAAATTGCGTCTTGTTTTCCTCATTTTGAGGCGACATACTCGGCCAACTGTAATGCCGCATATGAATGGTGTCTGACGCGGAGTGTTTGCACGGCGGGGCCCTCGAGCATTACCGTCGAGTTGCCATCGATCGTCATGACGTCCACCGACCAGGTTTCAAGCCTGGATAGCACTCAGGTTCTGGCGCCGCAACTCGAATCGGTCGCGGCGGTTCACGTCTGGTTCGAGGATCAGGTGCAACGCGCTCCCGACGCGGTTGCGGTCGAGTTTGACGGCGCGCGCTGGACGTATCGGCAACTCAACGCGATCGCGAATCGGCTCGCCCATCGTTTGATTGCGATGGGCGTTGGGCCCGAAACGCTGGTCGGCATCCACTTGCAGCGGTCGGCCGAGATGGTCGCCGCTCTGTTGGCAGTGTTCAAAGCCGGGGGCGCTTATCTGCCGCTCGACCCGGGCTATCCGGCGGCGCGCTTGGCGTTCATGCTCGAAGATTCCAAAGCGCCGGTCGTCATTGGTAACGACACCGCGTTGGACAGCCTTGACGGTTATCACGGAAAGCTCGTCACATTCGCAGGTCTCGACGATTATCCCGCCGACAATCCCAACCTGGACCATGCACCGTCGGACCTCGCGTATGTGATTTACACGTCGGGCTCGACGGGCAAACCAAAAGGGGTGCAAATCGAGCAAGGATCGATGCTGAACTTTTTAGCGTCGATGGTGAAGGAACCGGGACTCACGCCGCGCGACACACTGGCGGCGGTGACGAGTCTGTCGTTTGATATCCATGTGCTCGAGCTGTTTCTTCCGTTGATTGTGGGCGCGTGTGTCGTCGTTGTGCCGCGCGAAATCGCGATCGATGGCATTCGCTTGCGCAATCTGCTGGCCCGCTCGAAAGCCACCGTGATGCAGGCGACCCCGGCAACCTGGCGCTTGCTGCTGACCTCGGGTTGGACGCGCAGCGAAAAACTGGGCAAGGCACTTTGTGGCGGCGAAGCCATGCCGCCAAAACTTGCCGACGAGCTGCTCGCACGCTGCGACGAAGTATGGAACATGTATGGCCCGACCGAAACGACGGTCTGGGCGACGGTGCATCGCTTGAGATCAAGCGTCGGGGCGATTCCGATCGGCCACGCCATCGACCATACGACGGTTTATATTCTGGATGAACATCACCAACCGGTAACAGGCGATCAGCCGGGCGAGTTGTACATCGGCGGTCGGCAGGTTGGGCGCGGATACTTGAACCGACCGGAACTGACGGCCGAGCGGTTCGTTCGCGATCCGTTCGACGCCACCGGCGACGCGCGGATGTATCGCACCGGCGACCTGGTGCGCCGGCTGCCCGGAGGCGCTCTCGATTGCCTCGGGCGGCTCGACCATCAGGTCAAAATCCGCGGCTATCGAATCGAGCAAGGCGAGATCGAAGCGGCGCTGGCTGCGCATCCGCAGATCCGCACGGCCGTCGTGCACGCGCGCGATGATGGGTCGGGCGAGAAGCAATTGATCGCGTATATCGTGCCCAGCGTGCGCCCAGGTCCGACGCCGCACGCGTTGATCGCGATGCTCGCCGATCGACTGCCGGCCTACATGATTCCGGCCGCGTTCGTCACGCTCGAAGAGCTGCCGCTGACCCCGAACGGCAAAGTCGATCGAAATGCGCTCCCGGCGCCGCATTCGCGACCCGCGCTGAAAAATGCGGCCGAACTACCGGCCAACCCGGTGGAAGTACGATTGCACAAGCTCTGGGAAGAAGTGCTCGACGTTCGGCCGATCGGCGTCGAGGATAGCTTTCTCGAATTGGGCGGCAATTCGCTGCAATGCATGCGGCTGCTGCTGAGCATCGAGCGCGAATTCGGGCGTTCGTTATTTGCAACGGCACTGGCGCCGAGTACCACGATCCGCGACTTGGCCCAGTTGCTCGACCGGCAAGCCGACGCGTCTCCGCAAACGTCGTTGATCTCGCTGCACGGCGGCGCCAAACCGGCGCTGTATGTTGTTCCCGGCATCGGCGGCATTCCGATGGACTTGTTCGAGTTCGCGCCGCACTTCGATGGCGACCGGGCGTTGTCGACGTTTCGCGCACCGGGCTTGGAAGATTCGCGGCAACCGCTCGAGACGGTCGAGCAGCTTGCGGCACACTATCTTTACGACTTGCGTGCCGAGCAACCGACCGGCCCTTACCTGCTGGCGGGTTGGTCGTTTGGCGCCTTGGTCGCTTTTGAAATGGCGTGCCAGCTCGACCGTGCCGGCGAACAGGTGGCGTACTTGGGGCTGATCGACGAGTTCGCCCCGCGAACTTACGATCGGCCGATCAGCCTACGAGAAATGCTGATCATCGGTCGCCGGCTCGTGACGCGTCGTTTCAAGCCGCAGCATCCCGCCGCGGCGGTTGGCGACCTGGCCCAACCGGTCGAAGCAGCCAATGCCCAGGAACTACCGTGGTGGAGACGGGCTTGGGAGCGGGTACGACAACGGCTCGGATATCCCCCGTCGGCAGCGTTCGATCCGCTCGCCGCATTCGCCCATCTGCCCGAGGGCTTGCAAGTGGTTGTTTCCGCACACCTCAAGGCCGAACGCGCCTATCGCCCGCGGGCCTACCACGGAGCGGTAGTCGTTTATCGCACGCACGAGCAGCGGAACGGCCTGCGTCCTGATCCTGAGGACCGCGGTTGGCAGCATTATGTCGCCGGACAGGTCACCGTTCGTCGGGTTCCGGGGAACCATTTCACGATTCTGAAGAATCCGAACGCCACACCGCTCGCTCAAGTCATTCAAGCCGACCTGAAGCAGGCCTTGCCCAAGCCGTGATCGCCGCCGAGAGTCGCGCACCGGTCGGCGCACGATTAAAGCTTTGTAACTACGCACCACGAAGTAGTTGACGCCCAGCCGCCGGCCTCAATGATTGAAGGTAGGCGGCAACGTGCCCACCCTCGGGAGTGCACCATGGATCGCATTTTTCGACCGACGATCGTCGCGATCATGCTGGCCTTGGCCACGGCGTTGCCGGCCGATGCTCAAGTTCCTTTCGGAAGTCCATGGGGCGCGGGCTACGGCGGTTATGGTCCATGGGCGCAAGGCTATTGGCCAAATCGCGGCTTATGGGGCAATAACGCCTACGGACCGTTCAACTACGGCCAGCAGCTTTACCAGCAGCAAAGCTCGCTAACGCAGCAGATCTTTCAGCAACAGCAGCGGGCAAATCTCGATCAGATCCAGGCCGCCCAGGAGCGGTTCGCCCGGCTCGATGGTCTGAAGCAGCAGATGTTCGTTCAATACCTTGGCATGAATGAGTCGGACAAGGCGGCCGTCAGGGCCGGGCTCATGAATTCGTACTTAAGCCTCGACGCTCAGGGGCGCGAGCAGTGGCAGCGCGATCCCGTGGCGCAGCTGATCCTGGGCAGCGATCTGCAGCGACTCGAGGGATTGTCCGAAGTGCAGACCATGACGGCTTCCGATCGAACTCGTTTGCGCGAAGCGATGCTGCAAAAATTTCGGCACCTTTCCGGATCGGAACAACAAGCGTGGCGCAACGATCCTATCGTGCGCGCGCTCCTCGGCGACGGTTGGTGAATCCGATGACTCGAATCATTTGTTTCGCGGCGGTTTGCCTTGCGGCGACGTGCGCCAATGCGCAGCAGTTGGTCTATCCTGCCTTGCCGCAGCCTCCGGCACGATCGGCGTATCCCTACGCCTTTCCGCAGGCATACGCCGCACCGGGATGGAATGGCCAAGTGCCATTCGCCGGTGGCGGAATGCCGGCGCTCGCGGCTTACGGCCCGTACGGGTTCGGTGGCTACGGCGGATATGGTCTCGGCTACGGGCGCTTTGGCTACGGATTTCGGCGCTATGGCTACGGTGCCCGCGGTTATTACCCGCCCAATCCCTTCGGCAACATGAATTGGCTGCCGCCGAATCCACCGTCGCCGTATTACGTAGCGCCTTCGGGCCGCGAATACATGGAGCAGGCGACGCGCAACGACCAAGCGCGCTACGCCGAATTGCTCCTGCTGCACAATGGGCACTAACGCGGCGTCGGCTACTTCATGGTCTTCTGCCGCAACGCACGCTCGATCGACGCCGCAACCTGCTGGCCCAGAAATTCGTAGCCTTTGCCGTTGAAATGAACATCGTCGCGATTCTGCAGGTCGGCAAGGTGTGGATGCACGGCGCGATACAGGTCGTCGGTGACGATACCGTACTTTGACATCACCTCGGCCGCTGCGGCGTTACGTTCGACGATCGAAGCCGCCGAGAGTTTCTTCGCAGGCAGGTCGGGAATGGGGGTGGTACTTGCCCAAACCAGCACGGCGCCGGTCTGCTTCATTCGCTCGACGAGCTGCTCAAGCCGAGCCTGGTAATCGGCAATCGGCGTCGCACGGTCGTGAATGCCAAAATTGAAATGGATCACGTCCCATTTCTCATCGCCCAGCCAGATATCGATCTTTTGCAAGCCGGTGGCCGTAGGGCCGCAGTTTGCCGGCGCGCGATGGACATTTGCCTTGCCCTGCATCGCTAAGCGGACCGCCTGGGTGTAGCCACGCGAAACCGAGTCGCCGATCAGCAAGACACGCGGAAGCTTCGGGTCGTCGACGACGAAGTCCCAGGCATTCGATCGCCCCGCGATCTTATCGCGCTTGTGGATTGGCAGGTACGACGGGCCCAAGTTCTCGCACAGCACGCGCTCCCAAGCTTGTGCTGCTGGCGAGAGCGTCGCCACCCAGGCGTTGTACTGTTTGTCGACTGCGGGGTCGTCGGGCGGCTGCTGTGCCTTGGCTTCCGCGGCGTTGGTTGGCTCGGCGGCCGCCGGCTCGGCAATCTCAATGCAAAGCGTGGCGATCGTTATCGTGCCGAGCGCGACGGCGAACTGAGTGATGTGTTTTCGCATGAGTGGGCTGCCTGTGACGTCGCAGTATACACCACCGAACCATGCGAAGGCAGTTCGTCGCCCGCCTCGCTTCGACGCAGCGGCGCCTCCCAGCCAGCGCGACGATCACTCGCCCGAATCCATCACGTTGCGCACCGCGAGGTTCAGCTCCAGCACGTTGACCACGGGCCCGCCCACCAGGCCAAACAACGGTTTTCGCGCATGCGAGTCGACTTGTTGCTCGATGAGCCGTTTCACCGACGCACGATCCCGACCCGAGGCACGCGACCAAGCATCGGCGACGCGCTCCACTTGATACAGCGCGGCATCGCGCGTGATGTCAGGATCGACGCCGCTGCCGGAAGCGAGCACAAGATCCGCAGGCACTGGTTCGAAGTCGGCGTCGGC
>DASZPI010000045.1:0-6296 GCA_035550355.1 Pirellulales bacterium | reverse complement strand
ATCAGACGGACCAGCTCATTGGCGTAGCGCAGGCCGCCTTCGACCTGGCGGAATTCAGTTTGCCCCTTCGGCGGATCGCCGCGGAGGGCAACGATATTCTGCACGCCGCGCCGCTCGGCGTCGGCCAGGTACGCGCACAGTTCGTCGACCGTCGAGCCGACGCAAGTCAGGTGCGAGGCGACCGGGCAGCCGAACTCTCGCGCCACACGCTCGATAACGTCGAGCGTTTTTGTGCGCGTCGAGCCGCCCGCTCCATAGGTGCAGGTGACGTAGCTCGGCTCGAACGCCATCAGCTCGACCAGGTGGCGAAACAGGTCGGTCTCGCTTTCGGCCGACTTGGGCGGAAACAGCTCGAACGACAGGCCAAGGCGGCCTGGCCCGTAAACGTCGCGTAAGGTCATGGGTCAAAACGCTAAATGATAAATGCCCAGGGAAAAGCCATCATAATCGCGCATTTATCACTTATCACCCATCATTTATCGCTCACAGCGACAGCGGCTCGCCGGCCATTTGCCGCTCGTGCCGCGTCAGGTCGTACATATCGTGCAGCAGTTGGATGTCGCAGGGTCGCTGCTCGACATTGCGCCGCTGGAACATGCGCTGCTGCGTGGCGACCATCACTTCGACCGGCAGCTCGGTGACCTGGCCAAACAGCCGGGCGTAGTTCACAAAGCTCGGCACATTCGTGGTCACAAAACCGTACAACATGCTGCAAGCGCCGACGGTCTTGCCGGTGAAGATACCAGTGTTGATCGCGCTCTTGGCGTAATCGCCCACGATGCAGCCGATGAACTGCATGCCGGTGGACACCTTGTGGCCGTGATACTCCATGTTCACCTGGCCATAGGTGTTTTTCAGATCGCTGTTGCAGGTTCCGGCGCCCAGGTTCACCCAGCTTCCCAGGTAGCTGTGCCCGAGGAAGCCGTGGTGCTGCTTGTTCGTGTACGGCTCGATGACCGAGCCTTCGATCTCGCCGCCGATTTTTGTGGTGTGGCCCAGAGCGACGCCGTCTTTGATCGCGGCGTGTTCGATCACACGCGCCGCGCGCCCCAGGTGCGCCGGCCCGCTGATGTAGCAGTACGGCCCGATGCTCGCCCCCTCTTCGAGGATAATTGGCCCGCGCGAGGTGTCAGTCACCAGGTACTCGCCCAGCTTGGCGCCGTCGGCAACGAACACGCCATCGCCGAGCTGGCGATAGTTGCCCTGGCGCAGCCGGTATTCGAGGTTCTGCCGCAAGGTGGCCAAGTGGTAGCGCACAACGTCGTGCGGGTACTCGAACAGCGGCATTTCGGCCAGGTTGCTGATCGCCGGCAGCGCGTCGAGAGCGGGCAGCCGGGTATCGACACTGACCAGCGCGATCGGCTGTCCCGCGCCCACCAGCGCCGCCACAAGATGATTTCCCTGCCGCACCGCGCCGGGGCGGCGGGCGGCAACAAGCTCGCGTAGCACGGCCAGGTTCGCCGCCGACGGAACCAGCCGCGCGTTGACGACCAGCGTGGACGCACTGGCCGACGGCTTCGGCAGGCCAACGTTCCAGCCATCGGCTTCGAGCAACGGCACAAGGTGGGGGCGCACAACCAGGTGCACCGCCCCCAGGGTCGCCAGCAACTCGGTGAGCTGGAAGCTGCCGCAACTGATGGCGCAGGCCGGTCGGCCGGTGGTCACCGGGAACAGCTGCGCGGCACGATCGTCCTCGAAAACGACAACCTGCATGACAGTTAGTATAGTTGGCCTAAGGGAACGAGCAGAGAGCAGTGCGCACTTGGCAACCGGGTTCGCACGCTTGCGATTTCGCGCGCACATCGCCCCTGGCCAGCCCGTGGGCCTGTCCCTTACACTTCAATTATGGCTTACCCTCGAGACGAAGACCTGTACCAGGAACGCATTCTCGAGCATTTCGAGGAGCCGTATCACCGGGGGCACTGCCCGCTGGCGACCCATGCCCATGAGGACGACAACCCCTTATGCGGCGATGTCGTGGGGGTGGAATTGCAGATCGACTGCGACCGCGTGTGCCAGGCGTGGTTCCATGGCGACGGCTGCTGCATTAGCCAGTCGGCCGCCTCGATGCTGGTGCAAGCCGTCGAGGGGCAGACGATCGACAAGATCAAGTCGATGACCGCCGCCGACATGCTGGCGTTGTTCGGAGCACGACTTACGCCCAATCGGCAGAAATGCTGCCTGTTGGGATGGCGCGTGTTGCAAGCTGCCTTGTACTCACCCACGACCGCTTCGACCGACGCGCGATTGCCGAATTCGTTGCCGAACGAGCGCGACCATGACTGCCCTTGATCGCAGCCCGCTCGATGCCGCGGCGCTGCGAGCCGACTTTCCGATTCTCGCCACGCGCCTGCATGCCACGGCCGACGATCCTGGCGTGCCGCTGATTTACCTCGACAACGCCGCCACCACACAGCATCCGCGGCAAGTGATTCAGGCGATCGTCGACGTTTACGAGAACCAGTACGCCAACGTCCACCGCGGCATCCATTGGCTCAGCGAGCAGAGCACCGATCTGTACGAGCAGGCCCGTGAAAAGGTCCGCGCGTTCATCAACGCCCCAGGCATCGACGAGATCATTTTCACCCCCGGCACCACCGAGAGCATCAACCTGGTCGCACGCAGTTGGTGCGACGCCAATCTGAAGCCCGGCGACGAACTGCTGCTCACTGAGATGGAGC
This sequence comes from Pirellulales bacterium, assembly GCA_035550355.1. Classification (GTDB taxonomy): domain Bacteria; phylum Planctomycetota; class Planctomycetia; order Pirellulales; family PNKZ01; genus DATAXP01. The sequence goes on along the minus strand of DASZPI010000045.1, from coordinate 3,615 downwards.
ACCACGCGAACCTGGTGCCTTGGCAGCAGGCCGCCGCGCGCACCGGCGCCGTGCTCCGCCACATCCCGGTGACCGACGAGGGCCAACTCAACCTCAGCACGCTGCCAAGCTTGCTCAGCGAACGCACGCGAATGGTCGCGGTCGCCGCGGTGTCGAACGTGCTGGGCACCATCAACCCGGTGTCGCAGATCGTCGCGGCGGCTCATGCCGCCGGCGCGCTGGTGCTGGTCGACGCGGCACAGAGCGCTCCCCATACGCTGACCGACGTGCAGGCACTCGATGCCGACTTCGTCGCCTTCAGTGGCCACAAGATGCTGGGCCCCAGCGGCATCGGCGTGCTCTGGGGCCGGCGCGAACTGCTCGAGGCAATGCCGCCGTTTCTCGGCGGCGGAAACATGATCCGCCGCGTGCGGCTCGATGGCTTTGAGCCCAACGAATTACCCGCAAAATTCGAGGCCGGCACGCCGCCGATCGTCTCGGCCATCGGCCTGGGGGCGGCCATCGACTACCTCGGTCGCGTCGGCCTGGCAGCGGTCCACGAACACGAACTGGCGTTGTGCCGTCATGCTCACCGTCGGCTGGCCGAGATCGAAGGCGCGCGGCTGCTCGGTCCGGCGCCCGAGCAGAAATCGGGCATCGTGAGCTTCACTCTCGATGGCGTCCATCCGCACGACATCGCCCAAGTGCTCGACCGCCATGGCGTCGCCGTGCGTGCAGGCCACCACTGCGCCATGCCGCTGCATAAGCGATTCGGCTTGAACGCCACCGCCCGGGCCAGCTTCTACCTGTACAACACGCTCGACGAAGTCGATCGCTTTGCCGATGCGTTGCTCGATTGCCGCCGCGTTTTCCATCGACGGTCGATCCACCGACCGATTTAGCGGATTCGGCCTGCGCATCGGCGCACCGTCTGACAGGCGAGCGTTCGCCGATTAGAATGGCTGTTTTGTCAGCCCGCAGGATCGGCGATGCACGACTACGATCGATACGACAACCCGCTGGTGGCGCGCTACGCCTCGCCGGAAATGAACGCGCTGTGGAGCCCGCGGCGAAAGTTCCGCACCTGGCGCGAGTTGTGGGTCGCCTTGGCCGAGGTCGAGGCCGAGCTGGGATTGCCCATCACCGCCGAGCAGATTGCCGAGCTGCGCGCGCATGTCGATACGGTGGATTTCGAGGTCGCCGAGCGCTACGAGCGCCGGCTGCGGCACGACGTGATGGCGCACGTACACGCCTACGGCGACGACTGCCCCAACGCGCGCGGCATCATCCACCTGGGGGCGACGAGCTGCTACGTCACCGACAACACCGATTTGATTTTAATGCGCGAGGGGCTGACGATCCTCGCTCGCCGCCTGGCCGGAGTGATCGACGCCCTGGCGCGAACCGCCCAACAGCAGCGCAGTCAGGCCTGCCTGGGGTACACGCACTTGCAGCCCGCTCAGCCGACCACGCTGGGCAAACGCATCTGCCTGTGGATCTACGACCTGACCATCGACCTGGAAGAACTCGAAACACGCAGCGCTCGGCTGCGGGCGCGTGGCACCAAAGGCACCACCGGCACGCAAGCCAGCTTTCTCGAATTGTTCGACGGCGACCACGCCCGGGTGCGCGAACTCGACCGCCGCATCAGCCAGCGGCTCGGCTTCGAGACCAGCTACGCCGTCACAGGGCAAACCTATACGCGCAAGATCGATTCGCAGGTATTGGCGGCGCTGTCGGGCATCGCACAGAGCGCCCATAAAGCCGCCACCGATCTGCGCCTGCTGCAAAGTTTCAAAGAGCTGGAAGAGCCGTTCGAGGCCGAACAGATCGGTTCCTCGGCGATGGCGTACAAGCGAAATCCCATGCGGAGCGAGCGAATCTGCGGCCTGGGGCGCTATGTGACCAGTCTCGAAAGCAGTGCCGCCGCCACTGCTGCGACCCAATGGCTCGAGCGCACGCTCGACGACAGCGCGAACCGCCGGCTGACGCTGCCGCAGGCGTTCCTGGCCGTCGACGCGATTCTGCTGCTGTACCAGAACATTGCCAACGGCCTGGTCGCCTATCCGCGCGTGATGCACGAGCGGCTGATGGCCGAGCTGCCGTTCATGGCCACCGAGAACATCCTGATGGCCGCGGTTGCCGCCGGCGGCGATCGGCAGGAACTGCACGAACGCATCCGAGTCCATAGTCATGCCGCTGCGGCGCGGGTGAAGCAGGAAGGGGGATCGAACGACTTGCTCGATCGGCTGCGCGGCGATCCAGCGTTTAGCCGCGTCGACCTGGACGATGTGCTCGATCCACAGCGGTATGTCGGCCGCGCGCCCGAGCAAGTCGACGAATTCGTGGCCGAGGTCGTCGCGCCGATCCGCGCCAAGTACGCGACGACCGCGCCGCTGGAAGCGGAACTCAAAGTGTAGCGCGGGACGCGGTGGGCCTCGCCGCGGCGATTCGACCCACCCTACGTCATCGGTGCGCCCGCCGGCTCCACGCTCACGCCACCGTGCGCTTGCCGCGCTTGAGCGTCGCTGCCGACAGCGGCTCCGGGACCGCCGGAGGTTGAATCTTGCGCAGTTCTTCGGCCACGGCCGCCACGGTCGTGCGAATTTGCTCGGGCGTGTGATTGCTCGTCAGGAAGAACCGCAGCCGCGCGGCCTTTTCCTCGACCGCCGGATACAAGATCGGCTGCACGTTGATGCCGCGCCGTGCCAGCGCTCGCGACAATTCCAGCGAGTGCATCGAGTTGCCGACGATGATCGGCACCACCGACGAGTCTTTGCTCATGCCGGTGTTCAGCCCCTCGGCCTTGGCCAACGACAAGAACAGCTTGGCGCGTTCGTGCAGCCGCGCGACGCGCTGCGGTTCGGCCTCGAGCACGCGGATGCTCGCCAGCGCCGCCGCCGCGTTCGGCGGCGAAATGCCCACGCTGAACACGAAGCCCGGCGCGGTGTATTTCAGATACTCGACCACCGCATTGCAGCCGGCAATGTAGCCGCCGCAGCTGCCGAAGCTCTTGCTAAGCGTGCCCATCCACAGGTCGACGTCCGAAGGCGCGACGTGGTGGTACTCGCCGATGCCGCGACCATGCGCGCCCAGCACGCCTGCCGAATGCGCCTCGTCGACCATCAGAAACACCTTGTGGCGTTTCTTCACTTCGACGAACCGCGGCAGGTCGGGGATGTCGCCGTCCATGCTGTACACCCCCTCGATGGCGATCAGCACGCGACGGTATTCGCTGCGCAGGTCGGTCAACAGTTGATCGACCGTCTTCCAATCATTATGCGGGAACGCGCGGCGACGAGCGCCCGACAGGACACAGCCTTGCACGATGCTGTTGTGCGCCAGGGCGTCGTGCAGGATCAAGTCGCCGGGGCCGAACAGGTGGCCGATCGTCGTTTCGTTGGTCGAGTGACCGCCGACGAACACGACCGAGGCCTCGGTGCCGATGAAGTCGGCAATCGCCCGTTCCAATTCGCCATGGATCGTTTTTTCGCCCGAGACCAATCGACTGGCCGAGACGCTCGTGCCGTAGCGATCAATGGCGTCTTTGGTCGCGGCCGACACCTTGGGGTCGCCCGACATGCCAACGTAGTTGTAGCTCGAGAAGTTGATCAGCTCGCGGCCGTCGATCATCGT
>DASZPI010000044.1:0-2073 GCA_035550355.1 Pirellulales bacterium | reverse complement strand
GGGGCACCGCCTGGAGCGTTGCCTTGGCCGGTGCGGGCATTCGGGGTGGGGCAGTGGTCGGCAAGACCAACGCCAACGGCACCGAAGTCATCGATCGTGAGGTCGATCACGGCCACCTGTTCCACACCTACCTGGCGGCGGTCGGCATCGACGGCCGCGGCGAGTTGACGGCCGGCGGCCGCACGCATCCGATTGCCGATCCATCGAAGGGACCGATCGCGGAGTTGCTCACATGAGCGAGCCGGACAGCAAGCCCGCAAGCGACGGCGGAGCCAAGCCGATCACCAAGGCCGACCCGAAGCTTGCCCACATGACGAGTCAATGGAAGTACACGCGCCCGCTGACGGCGTGCCGCTACGATCCGACCGGCCGCTTCGTGTTCACCGGGGCGGAAGACTATCTGGTGCAGCGCTGGAATTTGCAGGACGACAAGTCCGTGCCGCTCGCAGGGCACGAGAGCTGGGTGCGGGCGCTGGCCTGCACATCGGACGGCAACACGTTGTTCAGCGGCGGATACGATGGCCGGCTGATTGCCTGGCCGGCCGCCGCCGAGCGCCCTCAGCCCACGCGCGCCATCGACGCGCATCAAGGCTGGATTCGCGCCGTTGCGGTCAGCCCCGACAACAAGCTCGTGGCAAGCTGCGGCAACGACGGCCACGTCAGGCTGTGGAACACCGCCGACGGCAAGCTGAAATTCGATCTCGCCGGCCACGACGCACACGTATACAACGTCGCATTCCATCCGAGCGGCGAACACGTGGTGTCGTGCGACCTGAAAGCGAACCTCAAGCAGTGGGACACACGCGACGGAAAGCTGGTGCGCGAGTTCAAGGCCGAGGCGTTGCACCGCTACGATACGCAATTCCGCGCCGACCTGGGCGGAGCACGCTGCATCGCCTTTAACAACGATGGCAGCCGGCTTGCAGTGGGCGGCGTCACCAAAGTGACCAATGCGTTTGCCGGCGTCGGCGAAGCGGCGCTGGTCGTCATCGATTGGCAAACCGGCAAGGTTCGGCAGACGCACGCGATCAAGGAGTCGCTGCGGTTGCTGCTCTGGGGGGCGGCGTGGCACGCCGACGGCTACTGGATCGGGGCTGCTGGGGGCTCCAGTGGCGGCTTTCTGGTGTTCTGGAAGCCTGACGAGGAGCATGAATTCTTCCGCTTCAAGTTGCCCGACACGGCACGCGACCTGTCGCTAGCACCCGACGGCATGTCGGCAGCTGTGGCGCACGCCGACATGCATCTGCGCGTCTACCGGCTCGCGGCGAAAAGCTGATCAGCGCCCGCCACGCTTGCCCGGCATGCTAAAAAGGGAAAGGTGAAGATACCAAGCGATCGGCCAGACGTAGTCTTCGTCTCGGCATCCCGTCGCAGCTTCACCTCTCGCAATTCTGCATTGAGACGCCGATGACACCGACCTTGAAGCGGAGCACGCCGAATGCGCGCGAATCGAACGTGCGGATCGACGTCGATTATCTTAGGGCCATGGTGCGGAAGCTGGCATTTCCGCGCGTGGTCAACACCTCGGCCAATGCGGTTGCTCGGCAGCTAATCATCGACGAATTCCGCGCGATGCACGCCGCAGCGCCGGTCGTTGCCGGTGTGTTGCAGAACGTTTACGTCGGTGCGCCTGAGACCGCAACCGTGTTGTTAGGGGCGCACTACGATTCGGTCCCCGGCTCGCCCGGAGCCGACGACAACGCCAGCGCGGTGGCCGTGTTGCTGGCCGTGGCGCGGGCGCTGGCCGGTCATCCGAACGTGATCTTCGCAGCCTTCAACTCGGAGGAGTTCGGCCTGGCCGGCTCCCGCGAGTTTGCTGCGACGTTGCCTGCCATGGGGCTGAAACTCGAGGCGGCGTACATCCTCGAAATGGTCGGTTATCGCGACAGCCGGCCACACACGCAGCGCAATCCGCTGCCGTTCTTGCAGGGCGTGCCGACGACGGCCGACTTTCTGGGCGTGGTCACCAACCACGACGCACTGCTCGATCGCATTCTGGCGGCGGCAGGTGCGTGCGCTGTGCCGTTCGTCGGCATTGCGCTGCCCGAGGTGATGGCCAACCTGAACGCCGTG
>DASZPI010000043.1:0-2143 GCA_035550355.1 Pirellulales bacterium | reverse complement strand
GGCAACGGCGCTTGGGCCATGACACGCGATCCTTGCAGCAGAACCAACACCAACGCCGTGACCACAATTCGCGCGACCATAGGCCCAACCTCCATGCAAGCTTTCGGCAAGGGTGCGGAGTATAGAAGTCCGGGCCAAGGCGAGCAACAGCAGGACATTTCGTTGCTGCGCCGTGCGGCGATTGCTAGCATGGCGTGGACCCTTCCTTAGCGAGCTCAGCATGTCGCGACGCCTTGCGTTCTACCGTGCAGTCATCGTCTGCGCGACAGTAATACTAATGCTGTCGTGGCCAGCTTCGACCGTTCGAGCGCTGCCAGCATTCCCAGGCGCTGAGGGCGCGGGCTCGACCACTCCCGGCGGCCGCGGAGGGCGCGTGCTGCTGGTCACCACGCTCGACGATTACAACCCCAAGAGCAAAGCCTCGAAGCCGATCGCCGGCAGCTTGCGCGCCGCAGTCGATGCCGAAGGGCCGCGCACCATCGTGTTCCGCGTCTCGGGCGTCATCGAGCTGAAGGCGGGGCTCGTCGTGACCAAGCCGTATCTGACCCTCGCTGGGCAGACCGCCCCCGGCGACGGCATTTGCTTGAAAAACTTTCCGCTGGTGATCGCGACCCACGACGTGGTGGTGCGCTACCTGCGGTGTCGTCCCGGCGAAGGGGCAGGCAAGGAGCTCGACGCGCTCGATGTGTATGACGGCCGCGATGTGGTGATCGACCATTGCTCGGCAAGCTGGAGCGTTGACGAAACGCTCTCGGTTACCGGCGCCGGTTGCACGAACATCAGCGTGCAGTGGTGCCTGATCGCCGAGAGCCTCAACCACAGCGTGCATCACAAGGGCGCGCATGGCTACGGATCGCTGATCCGCACCGACGGCGACATCTCGTTCCACCACAATGTCTACGCGCATCACAAGACCCGCTGCCCGCGCCCCGGCACGTACGGCGCCGACCGCGGCATCTGGTTCGACTTCCGCAACAACCTGATCTACGACTGGGAAGCGGTCGCCGGCTACACAAGCGACGATCGCGCGACGCTCAACTACGTGGGCAACGTTTTGAAGCCAGGACCCTCGACCACGCGCACGAAGTTCGCTTTCAAGATCGGCGGTCCGGCAACGAAGATGTTCGTGGCCGACAACCTGATCGAAGGCACCGATGCCGACGGCGATCCCTGGCGCTTAATCGACCGCGCCGAGCCCGGCAATCGCCTTGAACAACCGCTGGCGATTTCGCCCGTAAGCACCGACTTGGCGGCAGAGCTCGTGTCGAAGCTGCTGCCCTCGGCCGGCGCGACGTTGCCGCGGCGCGACAAGGTCGATGCGCGGATCATCGACGACATCGAACACGGCACCGGTCGAATCATCGACTCACCGGCCGATGTCGGCGGCTGGCCGGAGTATCGATCGGCCGAACCGCCCGAGGATCGCGACGCCGACGGCTTGCCCGATGCCTGGGAGCGCGAGCACGGCCTCGATCCCACGAACGCCGACGACCAGCGCGCGGATGCCGACGGCGACGGCTACACGAACTTGGAAGAGTTCCTGAACGGCAGCGACCCGCGCGGCGTTGCTTCTCCATCGTAGCGACGAACGGCGTTTATTTTCCGCCGGTTAGTGTCGCGCGGCATTCAAATTGCCATCGACCTCGTCGCGGCCCCTTTGCAATTTGCTCGCCGAGCGGGATACTGACCGCGCGCCGCTTCCAGGGGACCGGTGGTTCGTGTGAGAGTCAATATGACCGTTCGCGTTCCGTTCGCCTCCTTGGTTCTGTTGCTGTCGTTCGCCGCGGCGACGGGCTGCCACCGTGCCTCGCCAGCCGCCCCCGCGGCGCAGCCGCCCGTAGTGACCGTGGCAAAGCCCGTGCAGCGCGAGATCACCGACTACGTCGATTTCACGGGTCGCACCGATGCCGTATCCAGCGTCGACATCCGGGCGCGCGTCACCGGCTACATCGTGCAGATGCCGTTCAGGGAAGGCTCCGAGGTCAAGGCCGGCGATCTGCTGTTCGAGATCGATCCGCGCCCCTACCAGGCCCAGTTCGATCACTCGCAGGCGGTCGTCGCCGAGAACGAAGCGGCCTTGAAGCTGGCGATCGCCAACAACATCCGCGCCAAGAATCTCAGCCGCACGCCCGGCGCGATCAGC
>DASZPI010000042.1:0-9130 GCA_035550355.1 Pirellulales bacterium | reverse complement strand
GCAGCACCGTATCAGCCGCCCAACTCAGCGTTGCCCGAGCCGATCGCTCATCTGAATTGGGATCAGATGCAGGCCATTCAATTCCGTCGCGATCAGGCACTCTGGCATGATCGCACACTTCCATTTGAAATTCGTTTTTTCCATCTCGGATTGTTCAACAAAGTGCCCGTCGCCATGTTCGAGGTGGTCGACGGCCGCTCGCACAGCATCGATTTCAACCCGGCCCTGTTCAATTACGGCAAGAGCGGCGTCGATTCTCAGTTGTTGCCGAAAAATCTCGGTTATGCCGGTTTTCAGCTTGCGCTCAAAACAGACCTGGCGCACGATATTGCCGCTTTTCAAGGTGCAAGTTACTTCAGAGCGGTGGGCGCCGCAGGTCAGTACGGAATTTCCGCACGCGGTCTCGCGGTCGATTGTGGTCTGTCGAGGCCGGAAGAGTTCCCGATCTTTACCGCCTTTTGGTTCGAGCGATCGGCCCCCGATGTTAAGACGCTAACCGTCTATGCCCTGCTCGACTCGCCAAGTGTCACCGGAGCGTATCGCTTCGTTGTCACCCCGGGCGAGCCGCTGGCAATGGACATTACGGCCACGTTGTTCATTCGCAAGGCGGTCGAGCGGTTGGGCATCGCCCCACTGACGAGCATGTACCTGTGCGGTGAGAACGATCGGCGCATGGCCCACGACTTCCGCCCCGAAATTCACGACTCCGACGGTTTGGCCATGGTGACCGGTCGCGGCGAGTGGCTGTGGCGACCGTTGAACGATCCGCCGACCCTGCGAGTCAGCTCGTTTGTCGACGAGAATCCGCGCGGGTTTGGCTTGCTACAACGCGATCGCAACTTCGATCACTATCAGGACGACGGCGTGTTCTACGACCGTCGGCCGAGCATCTGGATCGAACCGAAGCCACTTGCCGGCAGCTCGTCGGGTTGGGGCAAAGGAGCGGTGCAACTCGTCGAGATTCCAACCGTCGACGAAACGTTCGACAATATCGTGGCGTTTTGGAATCCGGCCCAGCCAGCGAAGCCGGGCGACTCGCTGCGACTGGCGTATCGCATGTTTTGGGGTTGGAAAATGCCGGCCCCGGAATTGGCCACCGTCCGCGCGACGCGCACTGGCATGGGCGGCGTCGTCGGCCAGCCGCGCAAGTACTATTCGTGGCGCTTCGCCGTCGATTTTGCCGGTGGTGACCTGGCGAAACTCGACCCCAAGACGCCGGTCGAACCGGTGATTACTGCTTCGCGTGGCGAGATCGAAATTACGTCCGCCCGACCGTTGGCGGCCATCCAAGGCATCCGCGCGATGTTTGACATCAAGCCTACCGACGACAGCGTCGAGCCGATTGAACTGCGGTTGTACCTGAAATCGGGCGACCGGCCCTTGAGCGAAACCTGGCTATATCAATGGACGCCGCCGCCTCCGGCTGAGCGTAAATTCTAGCGCCGGTTGGCAGGCGCCGTTCGTGACACTGCGCGGCGAAAGTGGTATGGTAATATAGGTGCGCTTGCCCCATCCCACCACGCATGAGCAGCGGGTCTTGCGACCCGCTTCGTCCGGACTGATGCCTTCGATTTCGGCGGTCAATTCGACCCGAGGTAGGCTTTGGGCCCTGGCATGGTTGTGCGCGATAATCGACCCGGCGATGGTTTCGGCCGCGAACTTAGACGGCGAGCAGATTTACCGCCAGCAGTGTGCCCGTTGCCACGGCGATCGTGGCCAAGGGGTCACCAAAGAGTACGGCAAGCCCTTGGTCGGCGATCGTTCGGTGGCCGAACTGGCGAAGATCATCGATCGCACGATGCCCGAGGACGCACCACAAAAGTGCGTCGGCGACGACGCCCGCAAAGTTGCGGCATTTATTTACGAAAGGTTCTATGGGCCGATCGCCCAAGAACGAAATCGTCCCGCACGTGTCGAGTTGGCGCGTCTCACGGTACGCCAGCACCAATACACCATCTGCGATCTCTTGGCCAGTTTTCGTGGCGCGCAGCAATGGCGGGAACCAAGCGGTCTTAAGGCCGAATACTTCAACAAGGGCAACTTTCAAACCAAGGAGCGAATGCTCGAACGGGTCGATCCGGGCGTGACGTTCGACTTTGGCGAAGGCAGCCCGTTCGACGAAAAGATCGGCCGCGATTCGTTTTCCATCCGCTGGCAAGGCGGCGTGTTGGCGCCGGAGACCGGTGAATACGAGTTCATCCTCGATTCCGAAAATGCAGCGCGACTGTGGGTCGATGGCGACGCGCGGCCTTTGATCGACGCGCTGGTGCGCTCGGGCGACGATACCGAGCATCGCGAGACAATCTTTCTCCTGGCCGGCGAAGTCTATCCCCTTCGCCTCGAGCTGCAAAAAAGCGAAAAGGCAAAGGACAAGACCGCTTCGATCGAGTTGCGTTGGAAACCTCCACAGCGCGCCGAAGAGATTATTCCTGCCCAGGCGCTGTCGCCGCATTGGTATCCGCAGCGTTTTGTGCTCTCGACCCGCTTTCCGCCCGATGATCGCAGCACCGGCTACGAACGCGGCAACTCGATTTCGCAAGCGTGGGAGAAGGCTGCGACGGACGCAGCGCTCGAAACGGCCGAGCATGTTATCGCGCAACTCGATGACTACGCAGGCATTCGCAACAAGAAAGGCGACCGCAACAAGCTGCTCCGCGAGTTCGCCGAACGCTGGGTCACCCGCGCTTTTCGTCGGCCGCTGACCGACGAGCAGAAGCAGTTCTTCGTCGATCGGCCATTCAAAGAGTCGCCCGATGCCGAGACAGCCGTCAAGCGCGTGGTGCTGCTGTCGCTGGTCTCGCCACGCTTTCTGTATCAAGATTTGCCGCAAGAGCGGCACGACAGCTACGCGGTGGCCTGCCGACTGTCGTACGCGGTTTGGGACTCGTTGCCCGACGACACGCTCCTTTCGGCAGCGGCGCAGGGGCATCTCACGAATCCCGATTCGGTGCGCTGGCATGCGGCACGCATGATGAACGATCCGCGGGCGCAAGCTAAGCTGCGTGCCTTCCTCGATCAATGGTTGAATGTTGATCGGTTCGTGGACCTGGCCAAGGACGCCCGGCGCTATCCTGACTTCGATCGCGAGACGGTCGACGATCTGCGCACGGCCCTCGACCTGTTCGTAAATGATATTCTCTCGAGCAGTACTGCTGACTTTCGCGAGTTGCTGCTAGCCCGGTGGCTGTATTTGAACGGACGGCTCGGAAGCCTGTACGGGGCGCGTCTGCCGCCCGACGCTCCGTTTCAAAAGGTGACATTCGACGACCCGCAGCGCGCGGGTGTTCTAACGCACCCATACCTGATGGCGGGACTTGCATACACGGCAACCAGCTCGCCGATCCATCGGGGCGTGTTTGTGGCGCGAAGCGTGTTGGGACGAGCGTTGCGGCCGCCGCCCGAAGCCGTCGCGCCGCTGCCGGTGGATCTACACCAGGACTTGACTACGCGGCAACGGGTCGCCTTGCAGACCAATGCCCAGGCCTGCCAGGCGTGTCATCGCATGATCAATCCGTTGGGTTTCGCCTTCGAGCATTTCGACGCCGTGGGCCGTTACCGCGAGATCGAGCTGGGCAAGCCGATCGATGCCGGCGGCGTCTACCAGACCAAGCGGGGCGACAAGGTAACGTTCCGCAACGTCCGCGAGCTGGCCGAGTACCTGGCCACCAGCGATGAGACGCACGAGGCGTTTGTCGAACAATTGTTCCATTACCTGGTGAAGCAGCCGATCCGGGCATTTGGTGCTCAACAGATCTCGCAGTTGCGGCAGCGGTTTGTCGACCAGGACTGCAACATTCGCAAGCTCGCTATCGAGATTGCCGTGATCGCAGCGACCTCGTCGAAGGCTTATGATTTGGCGGTCCATTCGCAGGCCACGCCTTAAGGAGAGCCGTCGTGATCCGATTCGAAACTCGCCGGCATTTTCTTCGGAAGCTCGGAATCAGTGTGGCAGCCATGCCGCTGGCGTGGAACTTGCCGAGCCTGGGCTTTGCGAACCAGCAGCGCCGCAAACAGCGCCTGGTCGTGGTGTTCAGCCCCAACGGTGTGGTGCCGAAAAACTTTTGGCCCGACGAAGCGGGGAAGGATTTTAAGTTCAAGCAAATCCTCGAGCCGCTCGAACCGTATCGCGACCGCACCCTGGTGCTGCACGGCGTGTGCGACAAAGTGCGCGGCGACGGCGACAACCACATGCGCGGCATCGGCTGTCTGCTCACGGGCGTCGAGCTGTTTCCGGGGAATATTCAAGGCGGCTCGCATACGCCGGCCGGTTGGTCGAGCGGCATGTCGCTCGATCAGGAGATCAAAAACTTTCTGCAAGCCGAGGAGACCACGCGGACCCGTTTCGGCTCGCTTGAATTCGGCGTGATGGTGCCCGAGCGGGCCGACACCTGGACTCGCATGGTGTACTCCGGCCCGAACAAGCCGATCGCCCCGATCGACGATCCCTACCAAATGTTCGGCAAGCTGTACGGTGCGCCTGCCGACACGGCGAGCTTAAAAAGCGTGCTCGACGAGCTGCAAGACGATCTGCGCAAGCTCAGCAAGGTGGTGAGCAAAGAGGATCGGCGATTGCTCGATGAGCATGCCTCGTATGTCAGGTCGATGGAACGCGAGCTCGTCGCTGCCAAGCAGTCGGACCTCGGTCACGCCGTGCCCGACATCGAGCCGGGCGTGAAAGAGACCAACGACAACATGCCGCGTTTGAGCAAGATGCAAATCGATCTGCTGGTGAATAGCCTAGCCAACGATTTCGCGCGCGTGGCGACGTTGCAATACACGAACTCGGTTGGCCAGGCAAAGATGCGCTGGCTGGATGCCGAAGAAGGACATCACGATCTGTCGCACGAGCCCGACTCGAACGAGAAAGCCCAAGAGAAACTCACTCGCATCAATCGTTGGTTCTGTGAACAAATCGCGTACCTGGTCGAGCGCTTGGCGGCGACCCGCGAGCCCGGCGGGCCCGGCACCCTGCTCGACAACACGACCGTGGTCTGGACCAACGAGTTAGGGCAAGGCAATACGCACACGCTCGACAATATCCCCTTCGTGCTGGTGGGCAACGGCCTTGATTTTCGCATGGGCCGTTCGCTGAAGTATCCGAAGCTTGCGCACAACCGCCTGTTGTTGTCGCTGGCGCATGGATTTGGTCACCGCATCGAGCAATTTGGCAACCCCGATTACTGCGGCGAAGGACCGTTGCCGGACTTGAGCTAAGTCGGAGACATTTGCTTAATCACCGCGGTCTTCGTCCTGCAGCTCGCGATTGATGGTCACGGCCGCCGTGGCGCCTTCGCCTGCGGCAACAATCGAGAATTGCACTTCGCCGTCGGCATCACCCGCCAAGAACACGCCGGCAATGTTGCTGCGCTGCTTGGCCGTGGTGCGGGCCATACCGGTCTCGCTGAGCGCGCAGCCCAGCATTTGCGGCACGTTCAAGTTCGTCGAGCAATCGGTGTTGAAGAACAACGCGTCGGCCGGCAGAAACAGGTCTCCGTCGAGCTCGGCGCCACGCAATTGCGAGCCATCGTGCCTGAGGCGAACGACGCGCTCAGGGCGGAAGTCGATGCCATTGCGCGCGAGCCGTTGCATGTCGTGATCGGCCGGCGTTTGGCCGTGGCCTAGCACCGTAACATGTGCCGACCAAGTGCGCAGCGCAAGAGCTAACCCTGCCGCCGCGGTCGCATTCTTGCCGAAGGCGAGTAGCCGTTGATCGCGGTGTTCCCAGCCATCGCAATACGGACAATGGTGCACCGTCGTGCCGTAGCACTCGACCACGCCGGGTATCTCAGGCAGGGTGTCGGTGATGCCGGTGGCGAACAGCAGCTTCCGGCACCTGAGGGCCACGCCTTGTTTGGTGCGCACCAGAAACAATGTCGGGAACGCATAATCGTGTGAAGGGGCAATGCATTCCGCTTCGACGACGAGGTCGTGCCGTATCTCGACGCCGTACCTGCCGATCTCGCGCCGACCACTTTCCAGCAGCTCGGCAGGTGGCGTGCAATCGCGCGTCAGGTAGCCATGCAGCTCGCGTGCGGCTTGGTTTCGCGGCAACCCCGCATCGATCACCAGGATCCGACGGCGACAGCGCGCTAGAACCAGCGCGGCGCTTAACCCCGCCGGCCCGCCTCCCACGATAATCACATCGTAGAATTCGTGTGCAGCAGCCATGGTTCGCTCCGCAGGACGCAATTGCGGTGCCGAAAAGGCGAGCCTGTCGTACTCTTAAGGCTCCGCGTGCGGGCCGCGAGGCAATTCGTCGACGGCGGTCAGGCCAAACAATTTCAGAAATCGATCGGTAACTCGGTACTGCCCCTTACGGCGGCCGGCGACACGTTCGACCGCCAGCAATTGCCGACGCACCAATTGGGAAAGCACATGATGGCTGGGCGAGCCGCGCAGCCGCGAAACCTCATCGGCCGGCAACGGACCACGATATGCGACAATCGACAGCACCTCCACGGCGGCTTGCGACAGTCGCGCCTGCCGCGTGCGTTGATTCATTCGGTCGCGCAGCGGCGCGAACTGCTCGCGCAGTTGCATCTGATATCCGTCACCTGAGCTAACGATCGAATACGGGCATTCGTCGGCCGCGTATTGCAGGTTCAACTCGGCCACAAGTTCGTCGATTTCGGCTGGGCGCACGCCCCGCATCAGCTTGGAAATCTGTTCGGCCGAGATGGGCCGATTGTTCGGCGCGCCGACGAACAGAATCGCCTCGACGATCGACTTAGGTGTCACCTCGGCCGATTCTGCATCGGCGGCCGCGCCGACGCGCAGCGACTCGATGATCTGCGGCAACGGATGATCCGCGGCAGCGTCGCTCGGAACGGCGTGGTACGGATCGTCTCCGGCCAACAACGTTTCGGCGAAGGCGCGGCCAAGCTCGCCGAGCGACAATCCGTGATCCATCGATTCGCGATCGTCCATGGTCTGCTTGGCGATCTCGGCCAGGGGCTGCCCGGCCAAGGTTAAGGGCGGTTACTGTCGCTTGCTCCACTCGCGCTTCATGAACGCCAGGCTGTCGCGCGCTAATTGCTCCTCGGTGTCGAACATGCGGCGCCAAATCTTGGTGGCTGCCGCCAGTGCCGGCAGCGCCAATCCAAATGCCTCCACCGTCATCCAACCGTCGTAGCCGGTCGCCTTGAGCGTATCGAAGGTTTCATCCCAAGCGACGTGGCCGCGACCGGGCGTGCTGCGGTCATTTTCAGAGATATGCACGTGCACGGTCATTTCGGCGCACGCGCGAATTGCGTCGCTGATCGACTTCTCTTCGATGTTCGCATGGAACGTGTCGTACATCATGCGGCAGGCAGGATGCTCCACCTCGCGGCAGAAGCGGGCCGTGTTGGCGGCGGTGTTTAGCAGATAGGTCTCGAAACGGTTCAGGTATTCGACCGCCAGGGTCACGCCGCATTTCGACGCGTGCTCAGCCACCGGCCGCATGCTTTCGACGCCAAAGCGCCATTCGTCGGCCGTGGGAGGCGAGCCGCTGAAATGCCCCAGCGCCGAGTGAAACGGTCCCGCTAGAATCGTCGCCCCCGCCGCCTGGCAACAATCGAGCACGAGCTTGTTGTTCGCAATACCACGTTCGCGGATCGCCCGGTCGGGGCTAATCGGGTTGTCGTCGACTCCGCGACACGTAACCGCAGTCCTCTCGAGACCCAAATCGTCGAGCCACAATCCGATCGCTGCAAATTTATCAGGGTTCAGATCAAAGATCGGCAGCTCGACGCCGTCGTAGCCCATCGTCTTCAGCCGTTCGAGTATTGGCCTATGGACCTCGGTCACGTTGTCGGTCCACAGCAGCATGTTCATGCCGAATTTCATGTCCCTATTTCCTCTACAACTGAGCTATTGCGATGCCGTTGGCGTTAGTAGTTGAGCCCGATTGCGCGTGACGAGTTCTCGCGCTGCCGGAAGCATGGTCAGGAATCCTTTCCCCAGCTCCGGCAGTCTGACTCGGCGCATCACCTGGTTCATGCGCCACCACAGTTTCGCATCGTCGGCATAATCAAACAAGAATCGTTCGCGAGAAAACGCCTCGACGAACCAGGCCAAACGATCGCAGGGTCGCGGTGCCAAGCGGTTCACCAAAGCGTGCACGGTGGCCGCATCAAGCTGCTCGACGGCCGCGTAATAAGCATCGAGCTGCGCGGGGTTCTCAGCGATCAGTGCGGCGTCGAGCAACACTTCGACCAGCACGTGCCCCAGAAAACTCGGACGTAGCGAGTCATCGGGCTCCATCGATTCGCGGATCATCGCCGCGAAGCGCCATTGCAGCTCGGCAAAAGCGGCAGTTTCGTGGAACCAGGCGTCGTCGCGGTGGTGTTGCACGATGCCGCGAGCCAGCGAGGCAAGTCGAGCGTCGGCATCGTCGACCCAGGCCAAGGCGGCCCGGGCCCGCACCCGCACGCCACGATCCGAAACGCTCAGCCAATCGGGAACCGCTGTTCCGGCCAGGAAATACGGATCGTCGAGCCAGTGTCGGCCGTGCGCAAAGTAGTTCATGGCGATTTCGGGTGCCGATGGCGGAACTCGAGCGGGAGCGGTCGGTCTCCGCCTGCGACGTTCAAGACTTTGGTTCGGCCGTTTTGATCCAGCAGCGCAGGACCTCGGCCACGCTCCAAGCTTGGGCCACGCACCCTCGAGGATAATACGGCGCCTCGGCGTCGAAAATCTCGCTGATCTGACCGACGCACGCCTCGTTCAGATGGGCGACAAAGCCGATCAGGAACGCCCGGGCCTCGCTCATACGCCCCGGGTTCACGCGCAGCCAGGCATCGACAAATGGCCCGATCAGCCACGCCCACACGGTGCCTTGATGATACGCGGCATCGCGCGATCGCAGATCGCCGTCGTAGGTCGGCTTATACTCAGGATCGCCTGGAGCAAGGCTCCGCAGCCCGACCGGCGTGAGCAAGCGTTCGGTGACCTTGTCGAGCACGGTTTTCCACCGCGACGCATCCAATACCGGATGCGTGAGCGAGATGGCGAACACCTGGTTCGGCCGGAATTTCGAATCGTTGCCTTGTTCGCCATCAACCACGTCGTACAGATAGCCCCCCTGCTCGTACCAGAAGCGCACGTTGAACGACTGGCTCACCTGTTCGGCCCGCCGTGACAGGTCTTG
>DASZPI010000041.1:0-22615 GCA_035550355.1 Pirellulales bacterium | reverse complement strand
AACCGAAGGCGCTGAAGTCGGGAGGCACGGGGCGCAACGCCAGCTACCCGCGAATGTTGGCCATGTGGCTGGCCCGGAAGCATACACGCGCTGCGCTCAGCGAGATTGGGCAATACTTTGGCCGGCGGAGCCACAGCACGGTGATCTCCGCCCAACGCAAGGTCGATGCTTGGATGCAAAACCAGGACGCGCCGCCAAAAATGTCGCTGAACATCGACGAAGCCATTCGCCGCGTGGAGCATGCCTTGCGCATCGGGTAACGGCGAACCCGTGGAACCTGGTTACCACGGCCCCCGGCGAGAGGGCCGGGGGCGAAGACCACGAAGCGGTTACCGGCCGCGGCCGCGTCCCAAATCCAAACGTTGGGCGTTCGGGGCCGCAAGATGGATCCACTGCTGAACCAGCTTCTCGCACTCGGCGTCGAACCATTGGCCGAATTGCTCCAAAGCGCGCTCTTCGGCCTCAAGGATATCTTCATTCGGCAATCGAGTTGCCGTTGGCTGTTCGGGCTTGATCGTCGGTTCCATGGTTCCCCCCTCCCTTGTTCCCTAGCACTCTTTTTTAGACGCTCGTCGCCACGTTTTGTTGCACCCCAAGGTGCTGGGATGTCGCGAAGAGTGTCGTCGTCTTGATTCGTCCGGTGAGTGCCTTTCAGTGTTTACTACGTAAGACACGGCAAATTGGGTCAGGTTCGGCTGGCTTTGGCAGGACGTGTCTTGCGCAACAAGAAGCCCGGCAACTTTCGTGCCGGGCTTCTTTGGCAGTACGAGATCTACAGGTTGTGGCGAAATTGCCGCAGCAGGCAGCGGCAGTGTCGCGTCACGGATTTCCGGGACGCCGCATGGCTTGCAGCTCCTGGGGCTCGAGGAACCCGTCGCCGTTGCGATCCATGCGATCGAAATTCTCGCGCATCCGCTCGGGGACTTCGTCCTTGCTGAGCTTTCCGTCGCCGTTGGCGTCGGCCCGCTGAAGAAGCTGCTTTGCCATGTCGCCTCCGCCGGGGCCGCCGCCTTGGCCAGGAGCGCCGCCACCGGATCGAGCCAACATCTGAATAACTTGCTTCATTTCGTCCGCGTCGATGAAACCGTCGCCGTTTTGATCAATCCGATCAAAATTTTCGCGCATCCGGTCGGGGGCTTCGTCCTTCGTGAGCTTGCCATCGTTGTTGGCATCGGCTTGCTTGAAACGGGCGAGCATCATTTCGGCAAATTGGCCACCTTCGCCCGGGCGGCCCGAAGCGGTCGTCGGGCGGCCTGGCATGTCACCCTTGCGACCGGCAGTCAACGCCTCTTGCCGACTGACGCTGCCGTCGCCGTCTTTGTCGAGCCGCTTGAGTGTCTCCGCCGCCGAGTACAACTCTTCGGACGAGAGTTTGCCGTCGTGGTTTTTATCGAGCACCGCGAACAGTCCGTCCGGTGTTCCCGGGCTTCCCGCGCCTTCGGGACGGCGTTCCGACTGGCCGCTGGGCGCTGCACCGCCGCGCGCCATCGCGATTCCCTTGCGGAATTCTTCGAGCGAAAGCGCCTTGTCGCCGTTGGCATCGACGTGCTCGACCATGCGGTCGAACATTTCGCGACGCTCTTCGGGGACTTCGTCGCGCTCGAGCTTTCCGTCGCCGTTGGCATCGCCGCGACGGAAAATTTCGTCGGGCTGCGGGCCGTCGCCGCCGCCGGCACCTTCAGGCCGACGAGGCTGGCGGTCGTCCTTGGTTGAGGCCGCGAATTCGTCTTTCGACAATTTGCCGTCGCCGTTCTTGTCGCCATTGCGCAGCAGTCGCTCGAACATGCGCTGCTGCTCCTCGGGAATCTCCGATTTCGACAGGGTTCCGTCGCCGTCGGTATCGAGTCGCTGGAACAATTGGTCGCGATCACCGCGGCCGGCGTCGCCATCGGCGGCGTCGAGCAGTTGCCCCGCGGCGAGCACGCATCCGGCGGCAACCACGAGACGGACAGGGCATTTCATCGGGTTCTCTCCCAAGAGCAGGTAGATTTGCCACGCGCCGAGCTGGCGTGGATAAGCGGGCACTGCAAGCATGCCGGCATCACCGGCACCAAGGTCGCAAGTATCAAACCTTGGTCGCGCAAGGAAGTTCCGGGGAATATGCCGCTCGGGCGGGATTTTCCGAGCCTCGGCCGCAAATGGCGCCCGGCAGACGGGTTCCGGCTCGTCTTGTGACCGCAGGAACGCGTATCTATAATCCGGCCCGCTTTTCGTGCCTGTACCACAGAACCGCTGCGTTCGGAGGTGCGTATACCAGTGCAGAGGACGAGTCAAGCGACCGGCGGCGACCCATAAGTCCAGCCGGAACCTTGGTTCGGCTCGCTTCGATGGTCGTGCACCGTTCGTGTTGTGCGACGTATCGAAGACTCTGGTGCCTGTGACGATCTGCGGCCCAGCGCCGATTGTGCGTGGAAGCCGCGGAATTGTGGCTATGTGGCGTATGCGAGTGTCCGGCGATTACATTCAATTGGTTCTCGACCGCGAGCCGATGGCTAGGGGTGCAGTGGCCCGCGAGTCGTTCGACAGGGAATGCGGCGCCGGAAGCGATCAGGATCGGAAGGCCCGCTAAGAAGGAAAACAAGTCATGCAGATTTATGGCCCTGCGTTCGTTCACGGCTCGCAATCGATTGCCTCGCCCCATGCGGCGAAGGCGGCTGCCGCACCCAACACTGGCGGAGTACCGGTGAACGACCAGGTGGACATTTCGTCCGAGGCCCAGTACCTCGAGCAAATCAATCAGATGCCGGATATCCGGAGCGATCGCGTCGAGCAGCTCCGGGCCGAAATCGCCAACGGCACGTACGAAACTGCCGAGCGGCTCGATGCCGCGCTCGAGCGTTTGCTCGATGAAATCGCCTAACGCTTGGTGTCGTCGCCAGAGCCGGCGAACGTCGGCTTGGTTTGCCGGCTCTGGTGGCCACTTCCCGCTTCGCGATCTGGACTTAAAATAGAGTGCTTCGTGCGTGCACTCTTTTCGCGAACGGCGCTAGCAGGTATGTCGCAGGATTTTTCACTCGGCTCGGTCGAAGTCGCGCTGTCGCCTTTGGAGCGATTCGAGGAGTTTCTCCAAAGCCGCGGCAAGCGCGTCACCAAGCAGCGCCGGATCATCGTCGAACATGTGTTCGCGCGGCACGATCATTTCGATGCCGACGAACTCCTGGCGAACTTGCAGCGCGATGTCGGCCGCGAGGTGAGCCGACCAACCGTGTACCGCACGCTGAGTGAGTTGGTCGATTCCGGCTTGCTGCGGCAGATGACGCTGGGCGGACGCAGCGTGTACGAGCACGACTACGGTTATCCGCAGCACGACCATTTGTACTGCCAACGCTGCGAAAAGCTGATCGAGTTCAGCAGCAGCGAAGTGAAGGCGATCCGCGATGCCGTCGCCCGCGAGCACCAATTCCGCGTGCTCGGGCATCGGCTGATCATCCAAGGCATTTGCGCCGATTGCGCTCGAACCAAGCGGCGCACCCAGCCGTTGGATTTGATCTGAGCCGCAAGAATTGTCACCCGCAGCCGCGCTCGCCCGCGGTTCGTTCAGGAAATCGCACGCGCGCGCGCGTGGCGACTGATCGGCGAGTTTGCCTCCCCGCCGTGCCGCGCGTTCAGAGCGCCTTCTGATAGATACGGTACGTCTTGTAGTGCCGACCGCCGGCCAATTCGATGGCGCGGTTGATCGCGTGATTGTCTTCGAGCGTCCACCCGCAGGTGCAGCCGCCGTAGCCCAGCCGACGAGTCGTTTCCATCGCGCCAGCGATCAAAAGCTGCACGATGCCTCGGTTCCGGTACTGTTCGAGCACGCCCAGAGCAATCAGTCGGCCCGACTTGATCCGTCGACAATTGCGCTTGAATTGCAGCAGACCGATCGGCATGCCCCAGCGAAACACGCGTCCGTTGAGCGGACGCATGGCCTCGTTGAAGTCGGGCAGCGTCATGCTCAGGCCGACCGGCCGGTGGTTCACCTCGGCCATCAGCAGCAGTTCAGGGGGAACCCAATCGAGCAAGTCCTTGGCGAAGTACGCAAACTCCGCGTCGGTCATGCGCACGAAGCCCCAGTTCTTTTCCCAGGCCGCGTTGTAGATCGCTTTGCAACGATCGATCTCGGCTTTTGCGTTGTCGAGCCGAAACGGACGAATCATCGTCGAGGTGCGGCGGCGCAGTCGGTCGGTGCGCGAAAACCAATGATCGACCACATCGCTTTGCACGTCGATCCACCAGTCCCACAGATCCTTTGCCTTTTGCAAGCCGCACGATTCGAGCAGCGGCTCGTAATAGGGTGGGTTGTAGTTGGTCATCACGGACGGCGCCGTGTCGAAGCCTTCGACCAGCAGGCCGCACGCGTAATTGGTCGAGTAGTCGATCGGGCCGATCATCTGAGTCCGGCCGCGAGCGCGCAACCAATCTTCGGCCGCCGCGATCAAGCTCTGCGCGACGCCGCGATCGTCGATCGATTCGAACATGCCGAAGCAACCGACATTCGAACCGTGCGTTTCGTTGTACAGCGGGTCGTCGCTGACCAGGATTCGGCCGGCGGGCTGACCGTCGACCCAGGCAAGAAACTGGGTGGCGGCGCCGTGCAGGTAGAAGGGATGCTTGTTGGCGTTGATGAACTCTTTGCGTTCAATCAACAGCGGCGGCGCCCAAAGCGGATCGCCGGCGTAAATTCGCCATGGCAGGCGCACGAAGGCATTGCGTTGCCGGCGCGAGCGGACCTCCTCGATCCGAACGTCGGCGCGTTGCGCGCGGTCAGTCAAAAGTAGAGACACTTCAAAAAGTCGCGATTCGTTCGGAAGACTGTCGGGCAAGCAGCCGCTCGGCGCAATCCCGACAGCAAGCGACAGTATGCGAGGCCGGATGATCGGCGGCGATGCATCGGGCCGCTGTCCGTCCCACCGTCGACGTCGAAAACCTGAATCGCGAGCCGAGTTGCCTGCGACTTGCGTCGGAAGCTGCAACGGCTAAAATAACCGTGTGCGCATCGGTAGGCAACGAACTTTTCCCGAGGTGCCGTCTTGTTGACCGAACAAGAAGTTTCCAAAAGCTGGCGTCAACTCTTCAGTCGCCCTCAGCTGGATGAAGATACCTTCACCAAGGCCGAGGCGTTGATCGAAGAGTTGCGCCCCGAAAGCCCGCTGCGGCACCGGCTTGGCACGGAGCTGAACGAGCTGCGAAAAATGCGGAAAGCGCGGCCGGTCAAGGCTTAAGTCGTCGTTAAGTCCGAGCAGCGACGAGTCCAAGCAGCGACGAAGGCGCTATCCCACCTCGATCGCCGGCAACCCAGCGTGCCGCGCCCCGTTCGGTCAGCGATTGATCTCGACACCGAGCGTTAACCCATTCAGGAACACGCCCTGCCGATTCTGGCCGGTCACCAGGCTGAACGACGGGAGCACATAGTTCACCTGATTGCTCGATCGCGCCACGCCGTCGATGTACGTGCCTGTCCAACCAGCACTCAGGTTCACCTGCCGGAACAGTTGGTACACCAGTTTGGCCCGGAGTTCGAACGCTGGTGTGAACTCAACGTAGTTTCGCGACGACGTGTAGTTGGTTGGGTTCAGGTTCAACGGCTGGTTCAAACGAACCGTTGTCGGACCGCCGCCCGGATTGTTGGCCTGCTGCGTCGGAACCGTGGTTGCAACTTGATTACTGGTGTAGGTCACGGTGTTCGTGTTGTAATTGACCTGATAGTCAGGTCCTGAAGTGACCTGCGTGTTGGTCGGCAGCGGACTGGGAAGAAGCTGCGTCAGATTGCTGCCAACGGCACCGTTGAGACGCGCGGTCTGAAAGTCAGCACCGGCCATCGCACGCGCCTCGGCGGCAAAGCTCCAGCGCCGCCCGCGGCTCTTGGTCCAGCGGAAACCAATCTGCGGACCCACAATTCGATTGAACGCGCTGGTGTTTACCGTCGTGGTGTCGAGGATGCCACCCGTGGCCAATATGTTGTATTGGTCGTGGAAATCGATGTACCGAGCACCAGCGAACAGATCCCACCGTCCACCGAGGCGGCCCGGCTCGCGGATGCGGTACAGGCGGTTGGCCTCGATGCCCCAAGTGCCCGACTTGTACGACGAGGTCACCGAACGGAACAGCACCGGCAACGGCACGGCATCGCCGTAGTCGGTCAGGATCTGAGTACCGTTGGTCAAGGCAAAGTCGGGAATGCCGTCAAGCGGCGGATTGAACACATTGCCAGCCGGCGTACCAAAGTCGACGCCGTAGGGACCGTACACGCCGTTGTGGTTCAAGTCGGCTGCGAACCCGTTCGGGTACGGGTTCGTGGCTCCGGTGGCGGTATTGCTCGGATAGCTGATGAAGCCTTCGAGTAAGCCCACCTTTTGCGGCGCCTGCGCGGTCTGAACGGTGACGGCCGATGCGAAGCTCGAGGTTTGGAAAGTTACCGTTACCGTGCCCGAGTTGCCCGCGGTGCCGGTGACGCTAATCGGGATGCCGATCTGAGTCGCCGTGTTCGTGCTTGTGTAAGTCGACAAGCCGTTGTACACGGTCGCCGCATTCGTCACGTCGTCGAACACCGCCGAGACATTGTTCATCACATTGTTCTGCACCTGGTCGTTCAACGTATAGCTACTGAACAACCAGCCGCGGTCGGTTTCGTCGTCGATGTAGCCGAAGTCAAACCGCACACCGCTGGTCAATGGTGCATTAAGCCAGTTCGTGTTGAGCGTGTTCCTCTCGGTCGTGAGCGGAATGTTGTTTGCTCCCTGCTGTACTGTGATCTGATTGTTGTTAATGAGTTCCGTATTCGCGCCATTCGATCCGCCCGAGCTTGTCGACGCTTGCGTGATGATCGTATCGAAGATCGGGAACGTCAGCGACGCGGTTGCCGTGATGACCACCGTGCCCAACGAAATCGTGCTCACCACCGGTGGCCCCACGCCACCCACCGCAAATTGCCCGGGGATGCCGTTATTCTGGTACACCTGCCGCGAGCCGCCGTCCAGACCGAAGTCGCGCACCACGGGGTTCGTGATGCTCCAGCCCAACGCTTCGACGCTACCGAAGTAGCCGTAGTTGGGTTGCGGGCCGTTGCCGAACAGGCTCAGATCGGGCTGGGCGAACAGCGACACGTCTCCCGCCCCGAAGGCCGTCGGATCGTCGGCCGGAGCGAAAGGCGGCACCTGGGCATTCGCCGCCGAAGCCAGCAGCATCTGCATTCCCAAGGCGATCAGCCAAACCTTGCAGCGTGTGAGCGACATCGTTAAGTCTACCTGAACTGGTACGTCAGTTGGCTCTCGCGCACCGGAGGCCCACAATCACGCCGCGCCGGTGCTCGTGCGGGTAGTATCGGTATTGCCGCGTGCACCAGTTGAGTAAGAACGGTAAAACGTAGCGGAAATATCGGTCGCTCCGGCGCGGCCCCGCAAACCAGGCAAGACAGGGACCTTGCGCCGTGGCCGTCCAGCCCCAAAACCTGTCGCAATCTGCCAGCACCACCCGCGAGTCTGCCCTCACCCGTGCAAGCATTCGTCGATCACGTCGATGTGGCCATCGTTATCGCTTATCTGGCCGCCATGCTGTGGATTGGCTGGCGCGTGACCGGCGGCAGCCGCAATATCGAGGGGTTCACCCTCGGGGGCCGGGAGTTGCCCGGCTGGCTGGTGGGCATGTCGGTGCTGGGCACCTTTCTCAGCAGCATCACGTTCCTCGGCGTGCCGGCACGTGTATATAAGGACGGCAATTGGAACACGATGGCCTTCGGTCTCGGTTTGCCGGTTGCCGCCGCCGCCGCGGTCTGGTTCTTCATTCCGCTGTATCGCAGCCGGGTGACCCTGTCAGCTTACGAGCTGCTCGAACAGCAATTCGGCTATTGGGCGCGGATCTACGCCGCCGCTTCGTTCGTCGTGCTGCAGCTGATCCGTGTGGCGATGGTCCTGCTGCTCGTCGCCTTGGCGGTCGAACCGCTTTTGCACTGGGGGGTCGAAGCGACGCTGATCACCCTCGGCCTGATCGTGATCGTGTATGACGTGATGGGCGGCATCAAAGCGGTCATTTGGACCGACTTGGTACAAGTCATCGTGCTATCACTGGCGGCAATTTGGTGCCTGCTCGACATCGTCTCCCTCCGCCCCGGCGGTTTCGCCCAATTGTGGGCCGATCTGCCGCCGGGAAGTTTCTCCGTGGGCCAATGGGCAAGCTGGGATCTCAGCCTGCCGACGTTTCTGGTCGTGTTCCTGTACGGTGTCTCGGAGAACGTGCGGAACTACGGCACCGACCAGAACTATGTGCAACGCATGCTTTGCACACCGGACGCTCGCGAAGCGGCCAAAAGCATTTGGCTCGGCGCGCTTGGCTATCTACCGCTATCGGTGATCTTTTGCGCGATCGGCACCGGCCTGTTCGCGTTGTACCGCGTGCCTGTCGAAGCATCGGCTATAGCTCCGGGCGAGTCGCCGGGGGCGAACGTGGCATTACACACGCCGCTGCCGCCGAACACGCGCGCCGATCAGGTCTTCCCGCACTTCATTAAATACGAGCTCTCACCGTGGGTGCGCGGAATCGTGGTCGCCGGATTGCTGGCCGCCGCCATGAGCACGGTCGACTCGTGCTTGAACTCGATGTCGACCGTGTTGCTTGTCGACGCCGTGCGCCGCCTGCGGCGTCGCCGCATCATCATTCCCGAAATCGTGACGGTGCGCCTGTTCACCGCCGGCTGTGGCGCACTGGGAACCGCGATCGCCGCATCGATCTATCTTCGCCACGGCAACGCTTCGCAAACGCTCATGGAACTGTGGTGGCAATATGCCGGCGTGGCGGGCTCGGGCTTGTTCGGCCTGTTCATCCTGGCGTGGCTGTTTCCGCGATTGCCAGCGTGGTCGGCGGCGGTGGCCGTGTTGGCTAGCATCCCGATGCTTGTGTGGGGCACGTTTGCGCGCCGCGAGATACCAAGTCCCGAATGGGGGCTCGACAATTGCCCGCTGCATCCCAACCTCGTCGGCATCGCGGGGTTTGTGGTGCTGGTCGCCATCGCCGCAATCGCACAACTGGCCGTGACGGCAGGATGGATCGCGCCGAACCCACGTACACAGCATTAAACGTATTGCTCACAAACGGTACACCGTTGAGTTACTACGCATTGATAGCAACCCCTGGCCAACACGTTTACAATAGCCAGTCCAACCTGCCCACCACTTCATCAGGCGATCCTCTTCGAACATGATCTCCAGTCCCATCACTGCCGCGCAATACATTCTCGACCAGCAGCAGAAGCACCGCCCGCGCGCCTCGGGAGATTTTTCGTGGCTGCTGTGCGGCATCACGCTGGCGGCGAAGATCGTCGCCGCCCAAGTGCGACGCGCCGGCCTGACGGGCATCCTGGGCGCGACCGACGACATTAACGTCCAGGGCGAAGTTCAGCAGAAGCTCGACGTATTCGCCAACAACGCGCTGCTACACGCGCTGGGCAATCGCGGCAATGTCGGCATCCTGGCGAGCGAAGAAAACGAGGAGCCGGTGGTCGTGCTCGAGAACCCCGAGCATGGCGAATACATCGTCGTCTTCGACCCGCTCGACGGCTCGAGCAATATCGATCTGAACGTCGGTGTCGGCACGATTTTCTCGATCTTCCGCCGCGACAAGGAAGAGCGGAAGCCCGCGATCAGCGACGTGCTGCAACCCGGCCGACAACAGGTGGCCGCCGGCTATGTGCTATACGGTTCGAGCACCATGCTCGTGTACACCACGGGGCACGGCGTGCACGGGTTCACGCTCGACATGTCGATCGGCGCGTTCGTGCTCAGCCATCCGAACATTCGCATGCCCGAGCGCGGCAAGCTGTACTCGGTCAACGAGGCGAACGCCGACAATTTCCCCGGCTACTGCAATCGCTTTCTGCACTGGTTGAAATCGGGCGACGACGGGGTCACGTACTCGTCGCGTTACATCGGCTCGCTGGTGGCCGATTTCCATCGCACGCTGCTCAAGGGGGGCATCTTCATGTACCCGCCGACGCTGCATTACCCCGAAGGCAAACTGCGGCTGATGTACGAGGCGAACCCGATTGCCTGGCTGGCCGAGCAGGCCGGTGGCGCGGCAACCGACGGCCACACCCGCATTCTCGACATCACGCCAACCGACGTGCATCAGCGCACGCCGCTGTTCGTCGGCAGCAAACACGAGATGAAGCGCCTCGCTGCCCATGCGCGCGAAGCGGTGAAGGCGTAGCCAGCGCGGATCTGGCTGCTCACAGCCACCCGCGCCGCCGGAACCACACGAGCATCGTCCCGGCCGTCATCAGCGAGACGATCCAGAACGCAGGATACGCCCAGTCCGAGCGATTTTCGGGGATCGGCATGTTCATGCCGTAGACGCCCGCCAGAAACGTCAGCGGGATGAAGATCGTTCCCATGATCGTCAGCACTTTCATGATCTCGTTCATGCGGATCGACAGCGCCGACATGTAGGTTTCGGTCAGGCTGGTGGCGAATTCGCGATAGGTCTCGATCAAATCGATCACTTGCACGCAGTGGTCGTAAACGTCGCGCAAGTAAGTGCGCGTGATCTCCGACATGCACTCATGACTCTCTCGCTGCAATGCGTGAATCACTTCGCGCATCGGCCACGCGGTGCGGCGCACGACCAGCAACTCGCGTTTCAGGTGGTGGACGTTGCCGATCGTAGCCCCCTGCGCGTCGGTCAATACGGCGTCTTCCAAGTCCTCGAGCGTGTCGGAATAGTATTCGAGAATCGGAAAGCATTGATCGACCACGGCATCGAGCAGCGTATACAGCAAAAAGCTCGCGTCGTTCTGCCGTACGCGCGAACCTTGCTTCACCAATCGCAGGTGCACCGGGGCCCACAGCTCGTCGCAGGACTCTTGGAACGACAAAAGCGTGTTGCGTCCCAGGAAGAAGCTGAGCTGCTCGGAGGCCAGCCGGCGGCCGCACAGCCGCATCATCCGCACAATGACGAACAGCCGCGCCTGGTGCTCGTTGCTGCCGGCGTAGTCTTCGACTTTCGGCCGCTGTCCGACCTGCAGCACGTCTTCGATCGCCAGCGGATGCAGGTCGTACTTCTCGGCCAATGCCCGCAGCACGGTCATGTCGGACAGTCCCCGCACATGAATCCAGCGCACGGTGGACCACGCCGGACGATGCCCCGCAAGAAAATCCGCCAGCTCGTGGATCTCTTCGACCTGCATCCGCTCCGACGAATAATCGGTGCAGGTGACGATGACCGCCACGCCGGGCGCGGGGCGCTGATTGAGCTCGTCGACCTCGATGCCGGCCGCAGCGCCCGGAATCAACTCCTCAGCCTTGGGCAACTGCGAATCGAAACCATTGCCGGCGTGCCGCGACCGGCGGCGAAACATGCCGCGCAGCCGCGCGGTCCAGTTCGGCTCACAAGCTCGCGTCGATTCCTCGTGCATACGGTCGATTATAGCCAGCGCGACCGCCGCGCGCGTCTCACCTTTCGGCTCGGCTTCAAGTACACTGGCGTCAGCCCCGCCGTCACGCATCGAGCATTTACGTATGAATCATCGCATTGTTCTGACCTGGCTGCTCGCGGTGTCGGCATCTGCCGGCGCACTCGCTGCCGACGAGCAACTCATGCCGCTGGCGTATCGCCATCCGGGGCTGGTCGTTGACCTGGGCGTGGGCCTGTGGGCCTGGCCGCTGCCGATGGACTTCGATGGCGATGGCGACCTCGACCTCGTCGTGAGCTGTCCCGACAAGCCGTTCAACGGCACGTACCTGTTCGAGAACCCGGGCAGCGGCGAAGCGAACACCGAGAAGCTGCCGGTCTTCAAGCCGGCGCGGCGCATCAGTCGCGGGCTCACGAATGTCAGCCCGTCGTTCGTCGATGGACAGGTGCGCGTCCTCAGCCCCGGCAACGAGTACCCCGACTTCTTGAAGTCCGCGCTAGAAGCGCCTCGCACGCTGCCGGTCCCGGCGAACATCCATCCAAATAAAGTTCGCGCCAATCAATGGAAGCTCGTCGATTACGACGGCGACGGTGCAACCGACCTGGTCATCGGTGTCGAAGACTGGACCGATTACGGCTGGGACGATGCCTACGACGACCGCGGTCGTTGGACGCGTGGTCCGCTGCACGGCCTCGTTTACCTGCTACGAAATAAAGGCACGAACGACTCGCCCGCCTACGACAAACCGCGGCGCCTCGAAGCGATGGGCCTCGAGATCGACACGTTCGGCATGCCGAGCCCGAACTTCGCCGACTTCGACGGCGACGGCGACCTCGATTTGTTGTGCGGCGAATTTCTCGACGGCTTCACCTACTTCCAGAACATCGGCAGCCGCACCCAGCCACAGTACGCCACCGGCCGTCGGTTGACGCACGACGGCCGCTCGCTGGCCATGGACCTGGAGATGATCGTGCCCGTGGGCGTAGATTGGGACCGCGACGGCGACCAGGATCTGGTCGTCGGCGACGAAGATGGCCGTGTGGCTTTCGTCGAGCACAGCGGCGCGGTGGTCGATGGCTTGCCGCAGTTTTTGCCGCCGCGATATTTTCAGCAGCAGGCGGCGGACCTGAAGTGCGGCGCGTTAGCCACGCCGGTCGGCGTCGATTGGGATGGCGACGGCGATTGGGACCTCGTCAGCGGCAACTCGGCCGGGTACATCGAGTGGTTCGAGAACCTGAGCGGCCGCGGTGTCGAGCAGCCGCAGTGGGCCGCGCCTGTCAAGCTCACGGCCGAAGGCCAGCCGATCCGTATCGAGGCGGGACCGAACGGCTCGATTCAAGGTCCGGCCGAAGCGAAGTGGGGCTACACCACGCTGTCGGTCGCCGATTGGGATGGCGACGGTTTGCACGATCTGGTCGTGAACTCAATCTGGGGCAAGGTCGTGTGGTACCGCAACGCTGGCAAGCGCGGCAGCCCGAAACTCGCGGCCGCCCAGCCGATCGAAGTGGCCTGGACTGGCGCGCCGCCGAAGCCGGCCTGGACCTGGTGGCAACCTGCGCAACGCGAGCTAGCCACCGAGTGGCGCACGACCCCCATCGCCTGCGATTTCACCGCCGACGGCTTGACCGATTTGGTGATGCTCGATCACGAAGGCTATCTCGCGCTGTTCGAGCGCCGCCGCGACGGTGATACGCTGGTGCTCGAGCCACCCAGGCGCGTGTTCGTCGATGATCGCGGCGCGCCGCTGAAGCTCGACCGAGCACGCGCAGGCAAAAGCGGCCGGCGAAAAATGTCGCTCGTCGATTGGGACGGCGACGGCAAGCTCGACCTGCTCATCGACGGTCGCAACGTGCGGTGGCACCGCAACGTGTCGACATCGGCCGATAAAGTGGTGCTGCGCGACATGGGCGACCTGGACACGCGCCTGCTTGCCGGGCACGACACCAGCCCCACAACCGTCGACTTCAACGCCGACGGTGTTCCCGACCTGTTGGTCGGAGCCGAAGACGGCCGCATGTACTACAAGCGCAATCCGCGCGCCGCTCAAAACAGTGGCGCGATCTTGGGGAGCGAGTTCCTCTTCGAATCGGCGCCGTTCGCAAGTTGCCACGCCTCGACGATCGTCGAAACGCCGCAAGGCCTGGCAGCAGCGTGGTTCGGCGGCACGCGTGAAGGGGCCGCTGACGTGGGCATTTGGCTATCGCGTTACGACCATGGCCGGTGGACCGCGCCGGTGGAGGTGGCCAACGGCATCCAGTCTTCAGACAATCGCT
The DNA here is from genome assembly GCA_035550355.1 of Pirellulales bacterium. Lineage (GTDB taxonomy): Bacteria > Planctomycetota > Planctomycetia > Pirellulales > PNKZ01 > DATAXP01. The sequence continues at coordinate 8,962 of DASZPI010000041.1, read as the reverse complement.
CCCCGTGCTGGAACCCGGTGCTGTTTCAACCGCGCTCGGGTCCGTTACTGCTGTTCTATAAGGTCGGCCCGAGTCCGTCGCGCTGGTGGGGCGAGCTGATGACCAGCGACGACGGTGGGCGCAGCTGGTCGCCATCGCGCAAGCTGCCCGAGGGCATTCTCGGCCCCATCAAGAACAAGCCTGTGCAACTGGCCGATGGCGGCATTCTGTGCCCGACGAGCAGCGAATCGACCGACAAGCCGAGCCGTTGGCAAGTGTACTTCGAGCGCACGACCGACTTGGGCAACACGTGGCAGCGCACCGAACCGGTGAACGACGGCCTCGAGTGGTCGGCCATTCAACCCAGCATCCTCACGCTCGCCGACGGATCGCTCGAAGCGGTCGGTCGCTCGCGGCAAGGCAAAGTCTTTCGGACTCGTTCGGTCGACAACGGCAAAACCTGGAGCCCGCTCTCGGCCACCGCGCTGCCCAATCCGAACTCCGGGACCGACGCGGTTACGCTCGCCGACGGTCGGCATCTGATTGTTTACAACCACACTCCCAAGGGACGCACACCGCTGAATGTCGCCGTGTCGAGCGATGGCGCCGACTGGCAAGCGGCACTGGTGCTCGAAGATGCTCCGGGAGAATACAGCTACCCGGCCGTCATTCAAGCCGCCGACGGGCGCGTCCACATCACCTACACCTGGCGGCGTCAGCGGATCAAGCACGTGGTCGTCGACCCGGCACGGCTGAACGATTCAGGCTCCTGACTTTTTCGCTCCCCGAATCCTGAATCCCGAATCCCGCTCGCCGCCTCGCGTGGTACCATAGCCCGAGTTGAGATCGCCGGCAGGGCATTCGCACGCGGGGGCTTCGATGGTTACCGAACGCAAGTCGGAAAGCATTCAGTTTTCGAGTGCTTCGCTCGAAAAGGCCAGGCAAGCTTCGTCCGGCCTCGGCGGCAAGGCCGAGGAATTGGTCGCGCTGGCCACACGCCGATTCGGTCCGCTGACCGATGTCGAGCACCGCTTCTTCCGCGCGGTGGTCGAAGGCAAGTTTCCCGATTTCAGCTCGCCCAACGCGCACGAGAACGATCCCACGACGGCGCAAAACTGGGGGCCCAATCGTTCGATCGCCGCCGAGCGCATCGCCTGGCTGGCAACCGATGCCGACGCAGCGCAGTACGTCACGCATCGTGGCATCGGCATCAAAGGAGCGCGGATCGATGGCCGGCTCGACCTACAGGCGGCCAACATTGTGTTCGCGCTCTACTTCGACCATTGCGCGGCGCCTTCAGGCATCAACCTGTTGGGCGCCGAAATCCATGCAATCAATCTCAGCGGCAGCCATACGGGCCGCATCACCGCCGACGGCATGAAGGTCGAGGCGGGGGTCTTTCTTCGCGCCGGCTTCAAATCGACCGGCCACGTGCGCTTGCTGGGGGCGCATTTGGGCGGCAACCTGGATTGCGAGAACGGCTGGTTCCACAACCCCGGCGGCGAAGCGCTCGCCGCCGACGGTGCGAAGATCGCCGGCAGCGTGCTGCTCAATCGCCAGTTCCGCGCCGATGGCCAGGTCCGCTTTCTTGGCGCAGAAATCGGCGGCAACCTCAGTTGCGACGCTGGCGTGTTCAGCAACTCAGGCAAAGAAGCGCTGCTGGCCGACCGCATCAAGGTCGAAGGCAACGTGTTCCTCAGCGACGGATTTCAGCCCCAGGGGCGCGTCGCGCTGCCGTCGGCCAACATCAACGGGTTCTTGGTCTGGCAGCACGTCGCCGGTCCGGAAAATGCCACGCTCGACCTGCGCTCGGCAAAGATCGGCACCTTGTGGACCGGGCGCGAAAGTTGGCCCCAACCGGGGCGGCTGCTGCTGCACGGCCTGCTCTACGACGAGCTCGACGATCGCAGCTCGCTCGATGCGCAAACCTGGATCGAATGGCTGCGGCTGCAACCGTCGGTTCCCTTTCGACCGCAGCCCTACGAGCAGCTTGCGCAAGTGCTGCGCAAAGATGGCCAGGATGCCGACGCCAAGCTGGTGCAGTTCGCCAAAGAACACGATCGCGCCACACGCTCGACGCTCACCTGGTCGCAGGTGCCGTGGTATCGTATTTTCGGTCCGTTGATCGGCTACGGCTACAAGCCTTGGCGCGCGTTTTGGCTCAGCGTCGGTGTGGTGCTGCTGGGCACCGTGTTGTTCGGCCTCGGAGCGCGCGGCGGAGTGATGTCGCCGGCCAAGGCCGAGGCGTTTGTCGCCGACGCCGATGGTCAGATGAAGGTTTCGCCGCACTACCCGGCAATGCAATCGTTCATGTACTCGCTCGACACGTTCACGCCGTTGATCAGCCTCGACCAGGCCGACTTCTGGTTGCCCAATGCGCAGCTCGGCCGCGAGATTTCGCTGGGCGTTGGCACGGTCACGACCGGCTCGTTGCTGCGAACGTATATGTGGTTCCACATCATCGCCGGCTGGATCTTGTCGTCGCTGCTGTTCATCGGCCTCAGCGGCGCGCTGCCGGGAACGTAACCGGTCTCCGCGCGCTCGGCGCGGGTCTCCGATCCCGCCAAAACCGGCGACCGAAGGTCTCCTGTCCGCCAAGATGGAGACCTTCGATCAGGACGTCAGCCGGGTCGAGAGACCCGGCTACAGCGCAGATCACTCCGCCACCGTCATCCCCAGCTGCCGCATTTTGCGGTATAGGTTCGAGCGATGCAGGCCGAGCGCCTCGGCGGCCTGGCTCATGTTGTTGCCCGCCTGCTTGATCGCCTGCTCGATGTATTCGATCTGAAACTGGTTCGTCGCGTCGTTCAATTTCAGATCACTGGCGATGGTCGGGACGGCCTGCGACGGTCCGGCCAGCAGAAACGTCAGGTCGTCGGCCTCGATGCTCGACGATGCCGAAAGATAGGCCAGGCGTTCCATCACGTTCCGCAATTCGCGCACGTTGCCAGGCCACGAATGCGATTCAAGCCGCGTGCGGGCCGCGGGCGAAATCTCCAGCAAAGGTCGCCGCGCTTGTCGGCAAAAGTTGGCCAAGAAGTGCTCCGCCAACGGCAGAATATCTTCCGATCGCTCGCGGAGCGGCGGAATCACAATCGACACCACATTGATCCGGAAGTACAGATCCTGCCTGAATCGCTTCTGGCGCACCATCTCGGCCAGGTCCTGGTTCGTGGCCGCAATCACCCGCGCGTCGGTGTGGATCGATTTCGACCCGCCGACCCGCACCACGACTTTTTCCTCGAGCACGCGCAGCAGCTTCGCCTGCCCGCCGGGGCTCAGGTCGCCAATCTCGTCCAAGAACAGCGTTCCGCCGCTGGCCAATTCGAACTTGCCGGGACGCGACTCGTGCGCGTCGGTGAATGCGCCCTTCTCATGCCCGAACAGCTCGCTTTCGAGCAACGTTTCGGTGAGTGCCGCGCAGTTGACGGCAATGAACGGCTGATCGCGTCGATTGCTGAAGTAATGGATCGACTGGCTGACCACCTCCTTGCCGGTGCCGTTCTCGCCGAGGATCAACACCGCCAATTCGGTCGGCGCCACGCGGCCGATCGTCGAGCGCAGCGCCTCCATCGCCGGGCTGCGCCCGATGAGCTGCACGCGCTGGGCCGCTTCGGCCGTGATCTGTCGGCGCGATTCGATCAGCCGCTGCCGCTCCTGCGTGTTCTCGAGCGCGATCGACGCGTGCGCCGCAAGCTCGACCAACGCCTGCTCGTCGTCGGCTGTGAAGTTGCCGGCGAGCTTGTTCAACGCCTCGAACGCGCCGAGCATCTCGCCCTTGCGACTGCGCAGCGGCACACAGACCAGCGTGCGGGTCGAATAACCGGTCCGCTCGTCGGCCCGACGGCTGATCGAGGCCTGATCGACTCCCGCGTCGATCCGCACCGGCTGCCCCGAGCGCACCACGTGACCCACCACGCCTTCGTTGTCGGGCACGCGCAATTCGCCGCCGTCGACCCCCAACGCCGGGCGGCCGACGAGCACGTGATTCGGCTTGTCCCAAAGAAAAATACTCGCCCGGTCGGCGCGCAGCATCCGTGTGGCCGCCTCGGCCATTTGCACCAACAGCGGCTGCATCTCGCGGGCCTGGCTCCACTGCGCGGCAATCTCAAGGATTGTCCGCAAGCGGTTGATCTGCTGCTCGCAACGCTGACGCTCACGCGCAGCGTCGATCGCCTGCCCGACCACCGGCGCGATCCCCCTGGCCAACGGCTCGGTTTCGACAGCGGCTCCATGCAGCACCAGCAGCTCGCCGCCCGCGGCATGCTCGCGCAGCGGCACGGCCAACCAACCGTGGGCCGACCTGGTCGTCTCGCCGTCGAGCGCCTCGCGGAGCAGCGATTCGGGAAGCGATGGACCGACGCCCACCTCGGCCACCACGTTCCAATGCCCGCTTTCGAGGCCAACGATCGCCGCATAGTCGCTGCGGATTTCGCTCACCACGACCGTAAGGCAGTCGCTTGCCACGGCTCCGGGGTCGCCCGCGCGGTGCTGTAGCCAGAGAATCTCGCTGGCCAGCGAAGGCCCGTGGCGGATGGCGGCAAGGTGCTTCAGGTCGGAGGTATTCGTCAACATGATTCGCTCGTGTGTCAAAAGTACATCGAGCCGAGTGTTTGTGGAATCGTTTTGATCGGAAATCGGCGCGCCAGTTGTATCGCAACGGCCGCAGCGTGTTGTCGCTGTGGCGCTGAAACGGTATGTTGCGGCGAGCATCGGTGTTCAAAGGCGGACGGCAGGGAGGATTGCGATGGGCCTGTTCGACGGCAAAAAAGGGCTGGTTCTGGGGGTGGCGAACGATCATTCGATCGCCTGGGCAATTGCCCAGTTCGTGATGGCCGAAGGGGGACTGTGCGGCTTCACGCATTTGCCCGATCGGCCCGACGACGAGCGTCAGCGGAACCGCCGCCGCGTGTCGTTGCTCACCGACCCCGCGCCGAACGCCAAGTTCCTGCTGCCGCTTGACGTTACGAAGGACAGCGACATCCAGGCGGTGATGAGCCGGGCCGCCGAGGAGTTTGGCAAGATCGACTTCCTGCTGCACTCGATCGCCTTTGCCACGCTCGACGACCTGAAGGTCGATACGGTCCAGACCAGCCGCGAGGGATTCAAGCTGGCCATGGAGATCAGCGCCTACAGCCTGATTGCGGTGACGAACGCCGCCCGCGGAATCTTCAACCCGGGGGCGAGCGTGCTCACGATGACCTACTTTGGCGGCGAAAAGGCGGTGCCCGGCTACAACGTGATGGGCATCTGCAAGGCGGCGCTCGACTCGATCGTGAAATACCTGGCCTACGACCTGGGCCCGGCCGGGGTGCGTGTGAACGCCATCAGCGCTGGCCCGGTGCGTACGCTGGCCGGGCGGGCCGCCGGAGTGGAAGACATGCTCGGGCTGTACGAGAAGATGGCCCCGCTGGGGCGCAATATCACGCACGAAGAGTGCGGCCGCACCGGTGGGTTCCTGCTGTCGAATATGTCCGACGGCATCACCGGCGAAATCCTGCACCTCGATGGCGGCTACAACATCATGGGCTCGCCGGGACGATTGCTCGATGCCTATCGCGGCGCCGCGGCGAGCGCATAGCCGGCGATTTTGGCAGGCTGAGGTCGAGCGCAGAGAGCCCCCAGCACACTCGGCGCGGGTCTCCCGACCCTGCTGTAACTGCTGACCCAGGGTCTCCTGCCACCGTTAAGGATCGGAGACCTTCGGTCGGACCGGTAGCCGGGTCGGGAGACCCGGCCACAGCGCGTTCGACCCGGCCACAGCGCGATGCGTACCGCATCACGTTCCCCGCTCGTTCGGTGTCCGCCCTTCGCGTAAGCGGGCGCGGATTTTTTCGAGGCGCTTCATCAACTCCTGTTCGAACCCGCGCGGCACGGGGCGATAGTATTCGCGCTCCACTCCCAAATAGTCCTGCGCGGCAATTCCTTCCGGCGCGTCGTGCGCGTACTCGTACTCTTTGCCATGCCCCAGGCGCTTCGCCCCGGCGTAATGCGCGTCGCGCAGCGCCACCGGCACCGGCAGTAACCGTCCTTCGGCCACGTCGGCCCGCGCTTCGCCAATGCCCACGGTGGCCGCGTTCGATTTCGGGGCACACGCCAGGTACGTGACCGCTTGGGCCAGCGGCAATTGGCACTCGGGCAGGCCGACGAACTCGGTCGCCTGCATGGCCGCCACGGCCAACGGCAGTGCGTGGGGATCGGCATTGCCGATGTCCTCGCTGGCGGCGATCACAACGCGCCGCGCGAGGAATCGCACGTCCTCGCCGGCCTCGAGCATGCGGGCCAGCCAGTAGAGTGCCGCGTCGGGGTCGCTGCCGCGGATACTTTTGATCAGAGCGCTAGCCGAGTCGTAGTGCGCGTCGCCCGAGCGGTCGTACTCGATGCTCTTGCGCTGCACGCTTTCGGCGGCCAGGTCGCGGGTGAATTCCAGCGGGCGCTCGTCGCTCGACAGCACGCCGACTTCCAGAGCGGCCAGGGCGCGGCGGGCGTCGCCGTCGCTCACCTCGGCCAGAAACTCAAGGGCGTCGTCGTGCATCCGCACGTCGATCTTTCCCAGGCCGCGCTCGCGATCGCTCAACGCGCGGCGCAACAGCGTTTTGATGTCGTCGGTCGATAACGGCTGAAACTGAAACACTCGGCTGCGGCTGACCAAGGCGCTGATGATTGCAAAGAACGGGTTCTGCGTGGTCGCCCCGGCCAGCACCACGCCGCCGTCTTCCACGTCGGGCAGCAGCACGTCTTGCTGCGCCTTGTTGAACCGGTGGATCTCGTCGACGAACAGCAGGGTCTTTTGCCCGGTGGTGCTAAGGCGATCGCGGGCTTCGACCAGCACGTCGCGCAGTTCCTTCACGCCGCTGGTCACCGCATTAAGCTGCACGAAATAACTACGGCTGGCTCGGGCCAGCAGCCGAGCCAGCGTGGTTTTGCCGGTCCCGGGCGGCCCGTAAAAGATGACCGAGCCAAGTCGGTCGGCCTTCAACAGCCGGTTGAGCAGCTTGCCTTCGCCCAGGAAGTGTTGCTGGCCGACGAATTCGTCGAGCCGCTGCGGGCGCATGCGTGCCGCGAGTGGTTGAGCGCTGCGGCGATTGGCGGCTTCGCTGGCTTCGAAAAGCGACATGCCCCTATTGTTAGACAATCTCCGCCATGAGGAAAGCGGCCGATGGCCTCGATCGAGTGATCGGCTAGGGCACCGGCGTGGCGCCGCGACCCGCCTGGGCTGTGGCGCTGATCGCCGGTTCGTAGCGCACGCGCAGCCAATCGCCGAGTGTGGCGCTGGCCAGTGTAAGGCCGGGGTCGCTAAAGTCGGCGGCATCGGGCGAGTAGACGGGCTGGCGGGCCGCGCGCAGCGATGGCAGCAGGTCGAGCAGCGCGATGTTGCGCTGCTCGGCGAACCGTGTCCAGCGCCGCTGCGGCAGTTCGAAGTCGTAGTCCGAAGCTTCGCCCCCCGAGCGACGCACGATCGCGTCGCGCAACCGCGAATTGAGCTGAAAATCGGCAGGCACGAGCACCATCGCCAGCTCGACGCCCCGATCGCGGCACTCGGCCAGCAGCGACTCCAAATGCTTCGACGCCGCCCGCCAATCGCCACGCTGTTGTGCATCCTGCGGGATGCGGCAAATGCGCATCTGGCGTACTCCGCGCCGCAAGCGCAGCTCGTGCGGGTCGGGCGCGTTGGCAGAAGTGGCGTAGTTCGTGGGGCTGCCGCGGCGCGCGACCGACGCCAGGCGAGGCTTCCACCAGGGGGCGTCGGAGGTCGTGGTCTGCGGAGCATCGTCGTCGCCGATGCTTAAGAAAACGAGCACCAGGTCGGGACGGTGCGTCCAGACGTCGGCGCCGGCCTGGGCGACAAACTCGCGGGGACCAGCGCCCCGTAACCCGAAGTTGAACACATCGAGCCGCGGAACACGGTGTTCGACTTGCACCAGACAGTTGTTTTCCGCACTGCCCGAGAGCGCAAGGCTGTGCCCGAGCGCCGCGATGCGGAACGTTCCGGCACGCGGACGACCGTCGAATTCGTCGTCCCAGTAGCCCAGGCGGTTGATCGTGCGGCCCTGCCATTTGGACCCTGGCAGCCATTTCAACTCGTCCAACGCCGACGCCCGCGCTATGGTTGTGTTCTGCCACAGGTCGAACACACGCACCGAAAGCTCGGCAGCGAGCAGCAAAATGAGCATCGCCATCGAAACGAAAGCGACACGCATGGAATGTAGACGGCGAGCCGAGGACGGAGAACGCTCCCTCGTGCGGCGAAATACCGCGCTCGGACCATGCAAACTAGCGCGACTGGCCACCGAATGCCTCCTGAAAGCTGGCTTCGATTGCGCGGACCGCGATTATCGGGCCGCTGCAATCAATTCTGGGAGGCGCGTCAATGCGTGTCGGGGCGAGAAGCCGATGAGGCGCTCGTCCCTGAGCGCGCGATGCAAGCTACGGAATAACCGAATTGACCGCGGGCGTCAATGCCAGTAGTCGGCCAAGCTTAGATCGGCCGCGTCACGGCGCGCAACACGCGGCAGGTTGCCGGCGACTTGTTGAGCACGTAAAAGTGCACACCCGGCACGTCGGCATCGAGCAATTGCTGAACTTGTTCGGTGGCGAATTCGACCCCGAGCTCGAACTGCTCGTCGGGCTGGTCTTCGTAGCGCTCGAGCGAGGCGATGAACTTTGCCGGCAGATGGGCGCCGCACATCGACGTGATCCGCCGAATCTGCGCTAGGTTCGTCACCGGCAACACGCCCGGGACGATTGGCACATCGATGCCCGCAGCGGCCGCCCGATCGCGGAAGCGGAAGAAGTCGGCGTTGTCGTAAAACAACTGGGTGATGACGACGTCGGCGCCGGCGTCGACCTTGCGCTTCAGGTTCTGCAAATCGACCTCGAAGCTCGACGCTTCCAGGTGCTTCTCGGGATACCCGGCCACGGCAATGCCGAACCGCGGATAGCGTGAGCGGATCAGACGGACCAGTTCATTGGCGTAGCGCAG
>DASZPI010000040.1:0-2014 GCA_035550355.1 Pirellulales bacterium | reverse complement strand
GTACGTCGCATCACGTCAACAAGCCGTAGGGCAACGGACCACTCTGGCAGTCCATCGACCACAGCCCCGCGATTGGATTGCGTGGCTGGGGTCGCTTAGGCAACTACCAAGGTCCGCTGTTCGCTGCGGTTATGCAGCCGCGCCGCGATTCGAGCGAATGATGCTCGACACCGCCACTAAACTCAACACGTAATAGCGTTTAAGGCACGCGTTGCAGAACACGGGCGCCATAATCGGCGCGAGAATCCACTCGAACAAGTACGGACGTTCGAGCCGTGCTTTCTGCGACAGACAATTGCAACACTGCATAACCTAGCTCCGGTCGCCCCGACAAAACTACTCGTCGCAAAGGCTGTTCCGCGCTCGACGATTTGCAAAACGGCACGGCACGCCAGATGCTTCAGTGCTGGTCGGACGTGGCAAAATTTGGGGAGCGGCAATGGCGACGATCTCGGGTGACACGGTGGTCGGTGTGTTCGACAACGCGGACGATGCCCGCAATGCGATTGCCGCACTGCGATCGGCAAATTTTGGCGGTGAGGGGATCGGTCTCGTCGTGCGGCAGTACGACGGCCGCGCGAACGTTTCGGCCGCCGATCAAACGATCGCAGCGCAAGATGTTGAAGGCGATGCCGTCGCCGCCGGCAGCGTTTCACCCGACGACGCCGAAATGCTTGCGGCCGAAGACACGGTCGTGCGCGGCGTGTCGGCCGGCGCTGTGACCGGTGCGGGGCTGGGCAGCCTGTGGGCGCTGGCGGTCGTCACCGGGGTGCTGCCGGTGGTTGGGCCATTTATCGCGGGGGGAATCCTGGCCACGTTGGCCGTCGGCGCTGCCGGCGGGGCATTTGCCGGCGGCGTGATCGGCGCGCTGGTGGGACTGGGTATTCCTGAGCACGAAGCGCGCGCGTACGAACAAGCCTTTAACGCCGGACAAGCGATCGTCACCGTCCGAACCAGCGCGCGGCAGGCCGAGGCGCGCGAGATTCTCGATCGCAACGGAGCCGAGCCTGAAATTGCGCCGCCGGCGCCGGGAACTGCGACCACCGACAAATTGGGCCGCCCCGCGCACCTCGACTTGCGTCCCGAGCGCGTGTTGGGGCACGACCCGACTTCGGCAGCAGGCGGCTTCACCCCTTCGGGTGGATTTGACCACACCGCGGTACCTCCTCACGATTCGACCGCGACTTTTCACGTGCCGGGGGAAGATCCCGAAATTCCGCCGCCGATGCCGAACGAGGATGTCTGACGGGCCACGGTCTGGAGGGATCACGGTCTGGAGGGCCCACGGTTCTACGGGCCCCACGGCATGAGTGCCGGCCAGGATTCGTCACCGTCGGCCGTCGCTGGCGAAAGTGTGCGGGTGCGGCTACGCTGGTTGCAGATCGTTGACCTCCATCCTGCGACCACGCCACGAGTAGCTCGCCATGCAACGGCGCGATTTTCTGAACTCATTGGGATTCGCCGGTTACAGCCTGTTCGTATTTGCCGGCGACGAAGATCGGCTGCCCGCCGCCGAAGTCTCGACCGACGACCTGCGCCGCGAACTGGCTCGTGTCGCTCCGCCCGAGGCCGAGCGACGACCGTCGCCACGCGAGCCGCACATGGCGCTGGTCGAGCTCGAGGCTGACGTGTTCATTGCCGGCGGTGGCATGGCTGGGGTTTGCGCCGCGGTGGCAGCGGCAAGGCATGGTGCGAAAGTCGTGCTCGTCCAGGACCGCTCGCGATTGGGCGGCAATGCCAGCAGCGAAGTGAAGATGCACATCGTCGGCGCGAACCATCACGGTGGACGACCCGGGTGGCGCGAGGGGGGCTTGCTCGAGGAATTCCGCCTCGACGACGCGGTGAACAACCCGCAGCGCTGCTGGGAGTTGTGGGATCTGCTGCTGTACGACAAGTGCAAGAGCGAGCCGAATATCACGCTGCTGCTCGACACGGTGCTGTTTGCGGTCGACAAGCAGGGAGATCGTATTTCCGGCGCCTATGCGCGTTGCGACAAGACCGAGCACATGTACCA
>DASZPI010000039.1:0-2656 GCA_035550355.1 Pirellulales bacterium | reverse complement strand
GCCATCGACCACCAGCAACCGATGTTCCGCACCCAGCGCGAACCGCTCGACGAGCACGCCGTCGCCTTCTTCGGAGGCATGCACGAAGGCCGCTTCCACCTGCTCGCGGGTCATGAGCGCCGTAAACACACCGCGGCCATGGTTGCCGTCGCGCGGCTTGACGACCACCGGCACGCCGATTTCTTCGGCCGCCGACCAGGCGTCGGCCGGATCGGTCGCCAGTCGTCCTTCGGGCACCGGCACGCCGATCGCGCCGAGCATTCGTTTGGTGAGTTCCTTGTCGCTGGCAATCTCCTCGGCAACGGCGCCCGTGCGATCGGTCTCGGCAGTGCGCACTCGTCGTTGCTCGACACCATGTCCCAATTGCACGAAGCTGCCGTTGTTCAAGCGGCGCACCGGAATGCCGCGCGCCTGCGCTGCGCGGACGATCGCGCGCGTGCTGGGTCCCAGGCAAACGCGATCGGCAACGTCGCGCAGCGTCCCGATCAAGCGCTCGATGTCGATGGCGCGATCATCCAGCGCGGCCAGGCAAACATCGCAGGCAGTGCTGAAGGCACTGCGCGCCACGGACTCTTCTTCGTAACTGATCGCCAGCGCGAACAGTCGTCCGCCGCGCGGCCGGCATGCCCAGGTCCAGCTGGCCGGAGCGCTCACGCGCTTTTGCATTTCCAGACAGGTGGCAGCGATGGCGCGCCCCAACGTGCCCAGCGCGATCTCGACGGTCGAGTCGCTGACCGACAAATCGCTGAGCGAGGGACGAAGCTCGGGCAGCCATTGTCCCAGACGCTCGACGAGCCGCTGGAGATCGGCGCGTGCCAAGTTGCGCTTTGGCGCGAGTTCGATCAGCACTTCGAGAACGGGCGAATTTGCCCAAACGTTCGGACCCGCAAGGGCCGAGCTGCTGCGGACGATCATGATGGCGTGACTCGCGCTTGGAGCATTCCTAGCAGGCGGGGTCGAAAGTCACCGTACTTCGAAAGTCAGCGTACACATTCCATGGTCGCAGGGCGCGGTGGATCACGCCGGTGGGTGCAATGCGTTGTGCGGTCGAGGGTTGTGCGGTCGGGGGTTGTGCAAGCAATCGCCGAGCGTGATATACTCCCCCATTCAGCACACCCGGCAACGGTGACTCATCCATGTTAATTTCCTCACGCCACAAAGTACACCTTCTGTTGCGGGGAAAACAGAGCGGCCGTCGACAGCTCGCACGGCCGAGTCAGCCGAAACAGAGCCGGTCTTCCGGTGGTCCGACGACCACCTAACCTTCGATTTGGTACGGAGATTGGGCGGATTTGGACTCTCCCAACGGTCAGATTGCATCGCCGGCTGCGCCTCAATGGGCTGAGGTTTCGGCCCAGTTGCTGGCCGGCGAGTCGCTGGTTGCCCACGTGCGCACCGACCTCGATCTGCACAAGGAATTCAGCCCTGGTCTTATCGTTCTTACGAACCGACGCTTGCTGTCGTTCGAACGGCAAGATCCCGAGGGGCCTCAATGGCGCTACTGGGAACTTGACCCGGCGCTGCGATTAAAGGCTCGCGACCGCGCGGGGCTGGGCACGCTCGAGCTGTGGGACCAAACCGGGCGACTACATCAGTGGCATTACACGATCGGTCATGCCACCGAGGTGCATCAAATGCTGCTGGCGCACGACAGCCTGCGCCGCGGCGAACTGCCCGAAGAAGACGCCACGCGTGAAGACGAAGACCCGTTGGCGATCGTGCCGGTGCGCAAGCCGCCGCGGGCGCGGTCGTTGCTCCGACTCGCGCGGTTCGCCAAGCCGCATCTGCGACTGATCGTGCTCGGGTTCATTCTCACGCTGGCGAGCACGATCGCAGGACTGATTCCGCCGTACTTGACGATCCCGCTGTTGGACAACGTGTTGATCCCGTTCCAGACCGCGGTGGATGAAGTGCGCGCCCGACAAGACCTGTCGGCCGCGACGACGCACGAAATGCTGCTGCAGGTGCAACGCGACGCGCTGCCACACTTTCGGATGGTGGCGGTGTACCTGGGGGGCTTTTTGCTCGCGGTGATCGCCGCCTGGCTGCTTGGCTGGGCGCAGGGCGCAGTCATGGCCTGGATGAGCGAGCGCGTGAGCGCCGAAATGCGCAACGCGACCTACGCGCATATCCAGAAGCTGTCGCTGGAGTTCTTCGGCGGCAAACGCACCGGCGACTTGATGGCGCGCATCAGCACCGATACCGAGCGCATCAATTCGTTCCTGAGCGACAACCTGGTCGATTTCGCCAGCGATTGCCTGATGATTCTCGGCACGGCGGCGATTCTGACTTGGATCGATCCGATCCTCGGCATCGGCACGCTGTGCACGTTTCCGATCATCGCCTGGATGATTTTGCAGGTGCGCGACAAGCTGCAACACGGTTTTCATCGCGGCGGCCGCGCGTGGGGGGCGATGACCAGCGTGTTGGCCGACACGATCCCGGGGATTCGCGTGGTCAAAGCCTTTGCCCAGGAACAACGCGAAATCGAACGGTTCGAGCGGACGAATCAGCACGTGGTCGAGGCCAACGACCGTGTGAACAGCGTCTGGACGTTTTTTTGGCCGATGGTCGTGTTGCTCAACCAGATTGGCTTGCTGGTGGTGTGGGCGATCGGCACGTGGCGCGTGTACGAAACGAGCCTCAGCGTGGGCGT
>DASZPI010000038.1:0-5929 GCA_035550355.1 Pirellulales bacterium | reverse complement strand
CCCAGCCCCGCCGCGCGCAAGCGTTCGAGCACCTCGCCCAGCGGCAGCTTGGTGAGCTTCACCAGCGCGTGAATCTCGGGCGGGCTGAACGCGTGAATGTTGACCGCAGGGAAGTGCGCCTTGATGTCGCGCAGCAGCTCTTCGTACCACTCGATCCCCAGCGCGGGGTTCATGCCTCCTTGCATCAGGATTTGGTCGCCCCCCAGGTCGACGGTCTCCTGAATTTTTTCCAGGATCACGTCGCGCGGCAGCACGTAGCCTTCGGGCGAGCGCGGCGTGCGGTAGAACGCGCAGAAATGGCAGACTGCCGAGCAGACGTTGGTGTAGTTGATATTGCGATCGATGTTGTACGTGCGGTACGGCTCGGGATGCAGGCGGCGCGAGACGGCTTCGGCCGCGCGGCCCAGCGCGGTCAGATCGTGCGACTCGAGCAGCGCGAGCCCTTCTGCGGGCGAAAGCCGCTCGCCGGCGACCGCTTTATCGAGCGTGTGGGCAATCGAGCAGACCAAGATCAACTCCCTGCGGCGCGAGGTGTGCGCGTTGCGCCAATCGATGAAACAGCTCCAAGCCTCGCAGCTCGCGCTCGCCCAGGTAGAAATGCAAATTATCGCGCAGATACGAGACACATTCCGGTTGCGACAGGCCCAGCGGCGCGGCCTCGCGGCGGGCGATGGCCTCGAGGTTCTGCACGCCCAGGTCGCGCGCCGCGCACAAAGCGCGCTCGATGCCGTCCAATTCCGCATCAGGCCGGGCCACCCACATGGCGAACACGAAGGGCAGCTCGGCCCAGCGGCACCATTCGTCGCCCAGATCCCACACTTCGGCACAGGCAATTCCCACCGAGCGCATCGCCCGGTCGCCGATCAACAATGCCGCGTCGGCCGTGGTGTCGGCCAAACTCGCCTCGAGCGGCAATGGCTCGAGTCGCGGCTCGATGCCGTACCGCTCAGCCAGCAGAATTTTCACCAGCGCCACGCTGGTGCGCGAGCCCACGTCGAGCGCCACCGAGCGGATGCTCGCCATGGGCACGCGGCTGAACAGCTTGACGCTCAACACCGGTCCGCGACAGGCGATGCACGCATCGGAAACGATCGTGTACCCGGGGCGCTGGAAGAACTCGATCGACGGAATCAAGGCCACGTCGAGCTGGCCCTCGGCCAATTTGTCGGCCAACCGGCTGGGGTAGTCAAGCACCAACTCCGCCTGGGGAGCGAGGCGCTGGAAATCGAAGATCAGCGGCTGGGTGTTCAGATAGCTGACGGCGCCGACACGAACCAAGGCCTTGCCCATCGCATCCCTCGAGGGTTTGTGAGATAACTGATTCTATCCCGCCCGAGCACGCTGCTCAATTCACCAACCGCACCGCCCCCGACCAGTTAACGCCATGCTTCGCACTGTTGCTGTCATTGTCGTTTTATCTTCGGTAGTTCATGTGGCCGGCACGGTTTCCGCTGCCGAGCGCGCCCCCCGCCGGCTGAACGTGCTGTTCCTGCTGGCCGACGACCAGCGCCCCGACGGCATGCACGCGCTGGGCAATCCTACGCTCAAGACACCGCACCTCGATCGGCTGGTGGCCCAGAGCATGGTGCTGCCGAATGCTTACTGCTTGGGGTCGAATTCGCCGGCGGTCTGCACGCCGAGCCGGAACATGCTGCTTTCGGGACGGGCGTACTTTCGCTGGTCCGGTCGGCTGGCCAGCGGCGACGACCCGAACTTTCCCGACACGATGAAGGCCGCCGGTTACGAGACCTATCACCACGGCAAAAAGAGCAACACCGCCACCGAGATTCAAAAGAAGTTCGATCACGACAAGTACGTGAACGACAACTACGACCGCACCAACGGCGAGCCTTGCCGCGATATCGTCAACGCGGCGGTCGAATTCCTCGACCAGCGCAGCGACGAGAAGCCGTTCTTCATGTACCTGGCGTTCAGCAACCCGCACGATCCGCGCGTGGCGCACGACAAGTACCGAGCGCTGTATCAGACCGACGAAATCCCGTTGCCCAAGAATGACCTGCCGCAGCACCCGTTCGATAACGGCGAGATGGCGGTGCGCGACGAGCAGCTCGCCCCTTGGCCGCGCACCGAGCACGAGATTCGCAGTCAACTGCACGACTACTACGCCGTGATCAGCGCGATGGACCATCACATTGGCCGGCTGCTGGCGCATCTCGACGAGCGCAAGCTGGCCGACGACACGATCATCATCTATTCCTCCGACCACGGGCTGGCCCTGGGCAGCCACGGGCTGATGGGCAAGCAGAACCTGTACGAGCACAGCATGCGCTCGCCGCTGCTGTTCCGGGGACCGGGCATCAAGCCGGGGCGCAGCGAGGCGATGGTGTACCTGCTGGACATTTTTCCTACGGTGTGCGACCTGGTGGGAGCCAGCACTCCCGCGGGGCTCGACGGCCGCAGCTTTGCCGACGTGCTGCGCGGCACGGCGAGCGCGGCCCGCGATTCGATCGCCCTGTTCTATCGCGACGTGCAACGCGCCGTGCGCGACGAGCGTTGGAAACTGATCCGCTATCCGCAGGTCGGCGTCACGCAGTTGTTCGACCTGGCCAACGATCGCGACGAGCTGAAGAACCTGGCGGGAGATCCGAACCACGCCGCGCGGATCGATATTCTGCTGGCGAAACTCGCCAGCGAGCAGCGCCGCTACGGCGACACCTGCCCGCTGCGCGTCGAGTCGCCCAAGGACCCTGCGTGGTCGCCGCCGCCGGTGCAGAAGACGACCACCGAGAAGGGGGCGGCCGCGCCGAAGACCTTTCCGCCCCTGGCCATCAGCAAGACTGTGCAAGTCGCTGGTCTCGACATCGCGACGGCCGCGCCGCCGAAGGGACTTGTGCTGCGGCCGGTGCTGGGGCTGGTCACGGTCGACGCACTGGCAGGCAACGTGGTGCATCGCACCGAATCGCGCGTCTTGGAAGCCCGCACCACAATCACGCCCGGCGGCGACTACCTGCTGATGTTTCCCGAAGGGGACCATTACGCCAAGAGCAAAGGCGAGAAGCTGAACACGATGATCGCCTATCGCTCGAGCGATCGCGGCCGAACGTGGCAGGGGCCCACGGTCGCGTTCGATATCCCGTACAGCCAGCATGGCTTCATTCCGTTCATCCCGCGCGGATCGAAGCGCCTTTACGCGTTCGGCACTCAACCGCTGCCCGGCAAGTGGACCTGGCTCGACGGCCAGCGCGAGAACGCGCCGATCGGCTACCGCACCAGCGACGACGACGGTCGAACCTGGTCGGACGTGACGCTGATCGAGCCGACGAACGATCCGCAGTTTCGCGGCATGTCGGTGATGCGGATGACCGAGACCGACGCCGGCACGTGGCTCGTCGGCTCGCACCTGGCCAACTGGGATGCCAAGCCGTTGACCACCGCACAATACCTGCTGCGTTCGACCGACCAAGGCAAAACCTGGCAGGTGCTGCCGGGGGCTCGTCCGCACGGCTGGGTCGCCGAGGGCCTCGGCCGCATGGATGAGGGGCGGCCGTTGAACCTGGGGGGCGGGCGCGTGCTGTTCATGACGCGCACGCCGCAAGGCCATCTGTTCACCGCCCACAGCGCCGACGACGGCCAAACGTGGACCACCCCCGCGCCGAGCACGCTGGTGCATCCCGATGCGCCGCCGATGTTGTTTCCGCTGTCCGATGGCAAAACGCTGGCCGCGTTCCACCACAACCGCGTGCCGCGGCGCGGCAACGGCGACCTGGACGAGAGATCGGAGAACATGCGGGTACGCTCGGAGATTTGGGTCGCCACCTCGACCGACGGCGGCTACACCTGGAGTGCACCGCGATTCGTGCTGGCCAACGCCGCCGAGCCGACGCTCAAAAGCGGCGCCTGGAATTACCAGTGCTCGTACCTCGACGGGTTCACCGACCATGGTGTGCTGCACCTGATCATGCCGCATCGCTGGCAGCAGGTGCTGCACCTCACGATTGCCGAGTCCGACCTGGCGACGCTGCCGACTCAGGCCGAGTTGGCCGCGATGAAAGCGGCGCCATGAGTCGTCGAAAGATCGGTCATGTTTGCGCGCTGGTCGCGGTGGTGGCGTGGATGCCATCGTTTGCCGATGCCGATGCGGTTGCCGAGCCGCTGTTCGAAACCACGCTCGTATTTCCGGCGGCGCCGAAGAACAAGCCGAACTACCGCATCCCGGCAATCGTGGTCGCACCCGGCGGCGACTTGCTGGTGTTCGCCGAGCGCCGCAACGACGGCATCGGCGATATCGGCAACCACGATATCGTGCTCAAGCGCAGTCGCGACCTGGGGCGCACCTGGAGCGCCGAGCAGTTGATCTTCGACGACGGCGATCGCACCTGCACCGACCTGACCGTAGGGCTCGACCGCGACACCCGCACCCTGTGGTTGTGCTTCCTCCGCGATAAAAAACAGTTCGTTGCCATGACAAGCCGCGATGCCGGGCGATCGTGGCAGGGGCCGGTGTCGTTGCATGCTCAGGTCGTGCGGCCCGAGTGGGACATGCTCACGGGAGCCGGCGACGACGATGCCGAAGTTGCCGCGCCGCGCAGCCGCGCCGCCCGCTGGGAGCAAGGCTGGTCGCAGCGCTACGGCATTGGCCCGGGGAATGCGATCGTGCAACTGTCGCATGGACCGCACGCCGGCCGATTGATCGTGCCGGCGCGGCATCGCGAGGACACCGGCCATGGCCGGCTGCGCAGCTTTGCGCACGTCTTCTACAGCGACGACCACGGCCACTCGTGGCAGCTCGGCGGGACGATTGGCATGCATACCAGCGAATGCCAGTTGGTCGAGCTCGGCGACGGTCGCGTGATGGTCGTGTCGCGGAACGAAAACTCGGCCGACCTGCCCGATAACCTGCGGCATCTTATCGCCACGAGCGACGACGGCGGCATGTCGTGGTCGCCATTGCGCCGCGCCGAAGAGCTGATCACGCCGCGCTGCCACGGCAGCGTGGAACGCTTGTCGCTGGCCGAGGGCGGCGACCGAAACCGACTGCTGTTTTCGAGTCCGGCCTGTCCGCTGCGGCAGCCCGAGCATCCGTACGGCCGCTACAACCTCACGGTGCGACTCAGCTACGACGAAGGCACGACCTGGAGCGCGGGCAAAACGATCTGGCCGCACCCGTCGGCGTATTCCGACATGGCGATCTTGCCCGATCGCACGATCGCCTACATCTACGAGCGCGGCAACCGTGGCGGCACGCATTACTGGGACGAGCTGCACTTCGCGCGGTTCAATCTCGCTTGGCTAACCGACGGCCGCGATTCGCTGGCGCCCACGGAAGTACATCCATGACCGGACGTGTTGCGTGGCTGGCTGCTTTGATTCTGACATCAAGCGTGGCGCGCGGCGACGTGCGGCTGCCGGCGATCATCTCGCAGCACATGGTGGTGCAGGCCGGCGTGAGCGTGCCGGTTTGGGGCTGGGCGGAGCCGGGCGAAGCGGTGAGCGTGTCGCTGGCCGGGCAGACGCGCGAGACCGTTGCCGCGGCCGACGGCGCATGGCGGGTCGAACTCGATCCGCTGCGCGCCGACTCCGCACCGCAAACGCTCACCGTCCGCGGCCGCAACACGATCACGGTTGCTGACGTGCTGATTGGCGAAGTGTGGCTGTGCTCGGGGCAATCGAACATGGCGATGCAACTGCGCGGCCTGCACGGCGAAGTGGATGGGGCCGACGAGGTGATCGCCGCGGCGACCGATGCGCAAATTCGCATGTTCGTGCACGACGCGCTCTACGACATCTACACGCTCGACGTGCCGCCGGCCGAGCCTGTGGCCGATCGTCCTGGGCGGTGGATCGTGTGCTCGCCCGAGACCGCGGCCCGCTTCACAGCCATGGGCTATTTCGTGGCCCGCGAGCTGCGCGCGGCGCTCAACGTGCCGGTGGGGCTGGTGTCGGCCACGGTCGGCGGCACGCCGATCGA
>DASZPI010000037.1:0-7874 GCA_035550355.1 Pirellulales bacterium | reverse complement strand
TTCGAGTTCAGATCGACTTTGCGGAGCGAGTGGTTCTCGGTATCGGCGACGTACAGCGAGTGCCCGTGCAGGGCCATGCCTTGCGGATGGTTGAACGTGGCATGCGTGTAATCGCCATCCTTCATGCCGATTTCGCCATTGCCGATGACTTCGCGCAGCTTGCCATCCAGCCCTGCGATCACGATGCGATTATGGTTGCTGTCGGCAATGAACAGCCGATCGCCGGGCTCGTCGGCCAGCACCTTGCCTGGATAACGCAGCGGTGTCGGCGTCGCATTGGCGGCAGCGACGTCGAATTTCAAAGGCGACTCGTCGACCAGGCCTTTGCGCTTGTAATACACCACCGCGCGCTTGACGATCGCGTCGAGCATGTCGAACGTCACTTCACCGCTGCGACCCCAAATGGCATAACCTTCAGGATCGATCAGGATGATCGTCGGCCAGCTATTGACGCCGAAGCGGTTCCAGATGATGTGTTTCGCGTCGTTCACGACTGGATGCTCGATCTCGTAGCGCAGCACGGCCTCGGTAATGTTCTTCGAATCGGCTTCGGTCTCGAACTTCGCCGAGTGGACGCCGATCACCACCAGGTCGCGTGGATAGCGGTGCTCGAGCTTTTTGAGTTCGGGCAAAATGTGCATGCAGTTGATGCAGCAGTAGGTCCAGAAATCGACCAGGACAAACTTGCCGCGCAACTGCTCGAGGCTGAGCGGGCCGGCGGTGTTGATCCATTCGGTGCCGCCGTCGAAATCGGGAACTTTGATGCGTTGGGGAAACGGGCTGTCGCGCAAGTCGACCGGTTTATGGGGTGGCTTGGCCGGCGGATCGGCCGCCTGGGCCAGAGGTGGGACGATGTCGTCCGAGCATCCGAGGACCGCGACCGCGATCGTCGCGAGTAGACAAATGCCAAGAACAGGCCGCAGCGATGCGCATCGCCGTGTGCGCGCGCTTAGTGCAGGCATCATAACAGGCTCCGGAGGCGGGCTAATGAACTGACGATATATTTTACGGCGACAGGACTTGTCAACCGATGGCCACGGGCGACGGCCCCTCGGCCGCAAGCGCAGCCGGTGCCTGAACGATCACTTCACCCCGGGATTTCCCCGCAACGGCGGGTTGTTGTGACCGCCGCTCGACCGCCGGCAACCTAACGGGACAGGCATGGACACTTACCCCCGTTTCCGCCGCGTAGATATTTACACCGACCGAAAAAGTCGCTATAAGTTGACGCTTCTTACGAAAAGTCTCTATCTTAGAACAGTTTAAGTAGCCAGCGAAGTTTCTCAGGGATCGGTCTGCTTGCCTTGCCGCCGAACACGCCTCTGCGTCCGGTGGTGGTCCATAGGTCGATCGCCTGCCATTCCATCCACTCGAGTGTTGCAGGAGGGCCGTTACGGTGGCCTCAGTTAAAGAGCGCGTCATTGATATCGTTGCCGAGCAGTTGGGCGTGAGCAAAGAACAGGTCACGCCGGAGACCAGTTTCGTCAACGACCTGGGCGCCGACAGCCTCGACACCGTTGAACTGGTGATGGAACTCGAAGAAGAGTTTGATATCAACATCCCCGACGACGCCGCCGAGAAGATTCAAACTGTCGGCCAGGCGATCGAGTACATCGAAAAGGCGCAGGCCAGCGGGAATAAATGAAACGACGCGTCGTCGTAACAGGCCTCGGCGCAGTCACGTCACTCAGCACGAAAGTCGAAGATCTTTGGCAGCGCATCTTGCGCGGCGAAAGCGGAATCCATCGGATCACGGCGTTTGATACGACCGGGTTCCGCGTTAACTTCGGCGGCGAAATTCGCGACTGGACGACGGACGGCTACATCTCGGCCAAGGATGCCAAGCGGATCGACCGGTTTACGCAGTTCGCGTTGGTTGCCGGCATTGATGCCGTCAACGATACCGGTCTCGACTTCACCAAGGAAGATCCGTTCCGGTGCGGCGTGATTCTCGGCTCCGGCATCGGCGGTTTGAACGAGATCGAAACGCAGCACACTCGTTTGCTGGAAAAAGGCCCCGACAAGGTCTCGGCCTTCACCATCCCCAAGCTCATGGTCAATGCCGCCAGCGGCCACGTTTCGATCCAATACGGCTTGCGCGGCCCCAACGCGGCGGTGGCCACCGCCTGCGCCAGTGCCACCAATGCCATGGGCGACGCCTACAAGGCGATCCAGTACGACGATGCCGACATCATGATCACCGGCGGCACCGAGGCCGCGCTCACTCCGATGGGAATCAGCGGGTTCTCGAACATGCGCGCTCTGAGCGAACGCAACGACGACCCGATGCACGCCAGCCGGCCGTTCGATATCGACCGCGACGGCTTTGTGCTCAGCGAAGGCGCGGGCCTGTTGGTGTTCGAGGAATACGAGCATGCCAAGCGTCGCGGGGCGCGCATCTATGCCGAGGTGCTGGGCTACGGATTGAGCGCCGACGGCGGACACATCACGCAGCCCGACGAGCACGGCACCGGCGCCGCCAAGGCAATGGCCCACGCCCTGCACGACGCGAAGCTCGATCCCTCGGACATCGGTTACATCAACGCCCACGGCACCAGCACCGCCTTGGGCGATGCCGCCGAGACTCTCGCGATCAAGTCGATCTTCGGCGAGCATGCTCGGACCGTCAGCATCTCAAGTACGAAAAGCCAGCTCGGGCACTTGCTGGGCGCCAGCGGCGGCGTGGAAATGATTGCGACCATCCTGGCGCTGCGCGACAGCGTCATTCCGCCCACCAGCAACCTGGACAAGCCCGACCCAAAATGCGACCTCGATTACACGCCCCACACGCCGCGCGAACGCAAGTTCTCTTACGCAATGTCGAATAGCTTCGGCTTTGGCGGGCACAATGGGTCGATCATCGTCGGCCATCTGCGCAACGGTCAGCACTAAGCTTTTCGTGCGCTCATCGCACCTCGGCGCGAGCGAAGTGTTTTTCATTTCGTTCGCTGCTAGCATCGTCGGGGCAAGCTGTAACGGCGTTCTCGCTAGCATTTCACGCATAACTTGCCCGGACGACGAAGACGGATGTAACTGAACTCGTCTCGTTCTTCTCAGTCAAACTCTGCCGGCGTCGCCTCACCGCGTCCCGGAACGCTATGCGTTCGACACCGATGGTCGTCGTAATGGCGTGGTTGACATGCGGCGCCGTGGTCGCGGCGGCCGACCCCGCACCGTCGTCGATCGCCACCGACCGCGCTGTGTGGGGAAGCTACAACCTTCTGCCTGGAGCGGAGCCCGCGGCGCCGGCCGAGCCCGTCGCACCCGCGCCAGCCGCAGCGAACCCGCAGGGAATCGACCTGACGCAGGCAACCGCGCTGGCCGAAGCCAACAGTCCACGATTGCGCGCCGCGCGCGCGGCGGTCGATCAGGCGTACGGCCAGATGATTCAGGCAGGACTGTATCCCAATCCGCGCGTCGACAACGGCAACCCGCAGTTCATCCTCGGCGGGGTGAACTCGGTCTACAACGTTGGTCTGACGCAAACCATGGTCACGGCGGGCAAGCTGCGGCTGAGCCGAGCGGCGGCCGGCCAGAGCGTGCGCCAGGAAGAGCTGACACTGATTCGCACCTGGTACGACCTGTTGACCGACGTGCGGCAGCAATTTTTCGCAGTCGTCGCCGCTCAGCAACGGATCGAAATTCTTGAACAACTGGTGACCATCCTCCACCAATCGGAAAAGACCAGTACCGACCTGCTGGGCGCCGGTCGCGTGAGCGAGACCGACGTGCTGCTGACACGCATCGAGCGCGAACAAGCGCAGGCCAAGATGTTCAGCCAGCAACAACAAATCGTCGGTAGCCGACGGCAGCTTGCCGCGACGCTTGGATTGCCGTCGCTGCCCATCGAACGCGTCGACGGCGAGTTGAACTTGCGAATCACGATTCTCGATCAGGGGTCGGTCGCCGCCGAGGCGCTCGCGCGGAATGCCGAGGTTCGGCGGGCGGAAGTCGATGTAACGCGCAACCAGGTGTTGCTCTCACGAGCGCGCGCCGAGCCGGTGCCGAATATCATCTGGCAGGGCGGTTACCAGCGTACGTTAAGCGAGGTTTCGCCCAGCCAGGGAACGATCGGCGTCTATCTCGACGTGCCGATTTGGGATCGCAATCAAGGAAACATTCGCTCGGCCAGCGCCAGCGTGCGCCAGGCGCTCGCAGCGCTGGGCATCACCCAGAACGAGATCATCGCCGCGGCCGCCAATGCCGAGGCGCGCTACCGCGCCGCCCAGGCGGTGGTCGAGAATTACGAACGCGGTTTGCTGCCCGACGCGCGGCGCAGCGTCGAGCTCATTCAGAAGGGCTACGAGCAAGGGCTGTTCGACATCTTGCGCCTGCTGCAAGCACAGCGAGCGCTGGTCGAGGCCAACCTGGATTACATCACCGCACAGCTCGAACGGCTCGACGCGGCTGCCGAGCTGGCCGGCATTCTGCAACTCGAACAGTTCCCGTAATCCCCGAGCCGCACGGTTCGATGCTAGCCGCGCTCGTTGCGAAGCACGAGCGATCAGTGCGAGACAGCCATCTTCGCGCTCAGCTCGTCCATGGCGGTCAATAACTCGATCACGCTCTTGCTCACGACGCGCTCACCGGCGCGCAGCGGCTCGGCGCCTTGCTTGCGCTCGCGGTCGTTCGGCTCCGAGCGCACGATCGCCTTGCCTCGCATGTGCCGCAGTAGCACCACGCGCCGCTGCGTGACGCGCTCCGGCACGGTACCGTCGGCCACCATCACGCGGCTCAACGGAGCCCCTTCAACGACCGCGCTCTCGGGAATCGCCACTTCGTTTGCGCGCCGCGGCAGTTGTACCCGAGCGCTGATGAACTGTCCCGCGTACAAGTTCCCTTCCGAATTATCGACCCAGCCCAGCACTCGGCCGGTGTGCTGTTCGGGATCGATCAGTTTGCCGATGACGCTGAACTCGCCGTAGATCGGCGGAGCGTCGGGATTGCCCTTCAGCCTGACTTGCCACTTGCGTTCGTTCTGCGGCAAGGCATGCAAGGCGGGCAGGTCTTCTTCAAACACGTTGACCAACACGCCCAGGCGGCCCAGGTCGGCAATTTTGAACAGGTCCTGATTCGAATCGACGATATCGCCAACCACGACGTTCTTTTCCAAGATCACGCCGTCGAAGGGGGCGCGGATTTCAATCTCGCCCCAGGTTTTTTCGACCGTCGGGTTGGCGTTGCGTTCGCCGCGGTGAATCCGCGCCGCCTCGGCGTACACTTCCTCCATTTCCTGCTCGTCGATCCGCCACGAGCGCAGCGTTCGTTCGAGCCTTTCGACCTGGATCACGTCGGTTTCGTGGGTGCGCTTGGCTTCGCGCACGGTCTGGTCGGCCACCGCCCCCTTGGGAAGCTTTTCGAGGCGTTCGACCGTAACCTGGTTGGCTTGCATTCGGGTGATTGCATCGACGAGGTCGCTTTTCTTTTCGCCGACATCCTTGCACCACACAACCGCCAATCGCTGACCTTTCGTCACGCGATCGCCAAACTGCAGCGGCCGATCGCCCGGGTGCTCGCTGTGGTCTCCCTTGGCGTTGACCGAATTTTTGACCGTACCGATGCCGACCACCTCGCCCGGAAAGCGGGTGTGGATGTAGATCATGCGGTTGGCGTCGAGCACCAGCTGACCGCTAAGCACAAGCGGCGTGGGTGGGGGGGCTTCGTCGACTTCGCTGGTTTGGACCCCCAGCCGCGCGACCACGGTTTCTGGCAGGGTCATGCTGTCGGGGCGATCGACGCACAATCCGGATGCCCCGGCCGAGCCTTCTTGCGCCACCCGCGCAGGCGAGGAAGTCACTTTCGCGCTCCCCCACCAAGCCAGGCCGCCGAGTGCAGCCAACGCTGCCCCGCCAATCAAAATTCGTCGTCCCCGAGCGATGGCGCCACCGGCGTATTCCATGGTGACTAATTATAGCCCGTTCCCTGCGATCGAGGGGGATCAACTAACCTAACGGTTTGGTGAGCTTTGACCCGCTTGGGCCGATTATTCCCACTCAATCGTCGCGGGCGGCTTCGAGCTGATGTCGTACACCACTCGGTTGATGCCCGGCACCTCGTTGATGATCCGGGTCGACATCCGCGCTAGCAACTCGTACGGCAGGTGCGCCCAGTCGGCGGTCATAAAGTCTTCGCTCGTCACGGCACGCACGGCAATCACGTCGTCGTAGGTCCGCGCGTCACCCATCACCCCCACGCTCTGCACCGGCAAGAGCACGGCAAACACTTGCGAGGTCTGCCGGTACAAACCCGCCCGCTTGATCTCGTCGATCACGATCGCGTCGGCCTGGCGCAGCTTGTCGACCCGGGCGCGGGTGATCGCCCCCAGGCAGCGCACCGCCAGCCCGGGGCCCGGGAACGGATGCCGCCACACAATCTCCTCGGGCAAGCCGAGCTGAGTGCCCAGGCGCCGCACTTCATCTTTGAACAGGTCGCGCAGCGGCTCGATCAGCGTGAAGTTCAGGTCTTCAGGCAGTCCGCCGACATTGTGATGCAGCTTGATCGTTGCCGCGGGGCCGTCTTGCGAGGCGCCGCTTTCGATCACGTCCGGATACAAGGTGCCTTGGGCAAGAAACTCGGCATCGGCAACCTTCGCTGCTTCGTCGGCAAAGCAATCGATGAACGTGCGGCCGATCCGCCGACGCTTCTCTTGCGGATCGGTCACGCCGGCCAAGGTCGTCAGGAAGCGGTCCTCGGCCTTCACCACGTGCAGGTCGGTCTTGAAGTGCGCGGTGAACTCGTGAATCACCGAGGTTTCTTCGTCCTGTCGCAGCAGGCCGTTATCGACCAGAATGCACGACAGTTGCGGACCGATCGCCTGGTACACCAGCGCCGCCACGACCGACGAATCGACCCCTCCCGACAGACCGCAGATCACGCGCTTGTTGCCAACCCGCTCGCGGATTTGTTCGATCGCCGCTTCGGCAAAGTCGTTCAACTGCCAGGCGCCGCGGCAGCCGCAGACGCGCTTCAGAAAGTTCTCAAGGATCTGCTTGCCGCACGGTGTATGTGTCACCTCGGGATGAAATTGCAGGCCGTACATCGGCTTCTGCGCATGTCGCACGGCGGCGATCGGACAGGTGGGCGTCGCTGCCAGGGGACGGAAGTCGTCGCTGACCCCGGTCACCTGGTCGCCGTGGCTCATCCACACTTCGGTCTCGGCCGGCACTTCGGCCAACAACTCGTCAGCAGCGGTCACGTGCAGCTTGGTCCGGCCGTACTCGCGGGCCGGCGCGCTGGTCACGTGGCCTCCCAAGGCATCGCACATCAACTGCATGCCGTAGCAAATGCCCAGCACCGGGATGCCAAGCTGAAACAGCCGCGGATCGCAGCGCGGCGCGCCCTCGGCATACACGCTCGCAGGTCCGCCGGAAAGAATGATGCCGCGGGGCGCAAGCTCCTGCAGCCGCTCGTGCGAAATCGAGTGCCGCACGATCTCGCAATACACGTTCTGTTCGCGCACGCGCCGCGCGATCAACTGCGCATATTGCGAACCAAAGTCGAGGACGAGGATTTTCTCGTCCGCCAATCGCGAACCGCGGCCGAAATTACCACCAGCCGTCATCGACCCATCCCAAGAGAAAAGGTCAGATTATAGCGCTTCGCGCACCGCGGGACTATCCCCGGCGCGAGCAAATAGAAAGTGCGCAACGCAAAGTACAGAATGCCCGATGACACGCCGCGATCGGAATTCTACATTTTGCATTTTGCACGCTGCACTTGAACCGATGCAAATTCTGCTCACCAACGACGACGGCATCTATGCCCCCGGCTTGCAGGCGCTCGAGCACGAGCTCCGACACCTGGGCGACGTGTCGGTCGTCGCGCCGGCCACCGAGCAAAGCGGCGTCGGCCACTCGATCACCTACCTCAAGCCG
>DASZPI010000036.1:0-7118 GCA_035550355.1 Pirellulales bacterium | reverse complement strand
CGATCGAATCGAAGTCGGCAATTTCGTAGCCACGCGTGGCGGTCGACATAGCGCTTGCCATCGTAGCATTGCCTGCTCGCAGTAGCGAGCAGTAATCGCGGCTCGCCGCGGGTCGATCGGCCGCGGCAACTTACATCGTCCCGCGGCTGATGCCGGGAGCCGTGCGTGATGCCGTCAAAGTTTTACCAATTTACGCAGGCGTTATCCTCGGACTTACCGGTACGCCTAAGGTGTTATCTGAAAATTACTTCGGAGTTCTCAAGCCCTGCACGAAAGCATGCCGATACGTCCAGTGTCCTCTACGAGGAAGAACAATCCACGAGGAACCCGCAGGCGCCAGGGGCTACCGCAGTTTTCGAGCTATGGACTAGCTCGACGGTCCTGGCGCAAGACCCTTGTGAACTTGGGGTCCGAACCACGTAGTCCAGACCAACACTGCTTTGAGGCTTGCTCGCGGGACGCATTGCCATCGTCACCCTTGGCCACCCCGGCGCGACGACCTCATGACGCAGTCGAACAGTTTGGCGACGCACAGCCCCGGTTCCATGCAAAGGAGATGCTGCTCAATGAAATGGAACATGCTCATGGGAGCGCTCGTCGTCAGCGCCGGCTTGTGTAGCCAGTCGTTTGGCGCGACGCTGCTCGACCGGATGCTGGGACGTGGTAGCTGCGGAAGCTGCTGCGAACCGAGCTGCTGCGCTGAACCGACCTGTTGCGCTGCCGCTGCCCCGACCTGCTGCGCCGCCGCCCCGAGCTGCTGCGCCGCTGCCCCCAGCTGCTGCGCTCAGCCCAGCTGCTGCGAACCTTCGTGCGGTGCTCCGAGCGGATGTGGTTGCGAAGATTCTTGCAACCCTTGCCGTCGTCGTATCGACCTGTTCCACCACCTGCGTGGTCTGTTCGCCTGCCACAAAAACAATGGCTGCTGCGAACCGAGCTGCTGTGCGGAACCGGTCTGCTGCGCTCCGGCCCCGACCTGCTGTGCTCAGCCCAGCTGCTGCGAACCCAGCTGCTGCGAACCGAGCTGCTGCGAGTCGAGCTGCTGCGGCAAGAAGCGTCACTGCTTGCTCGGCAACCTGTTCAAGAAGCACTCGTGCGGCAATAGCTGCGGCGGATGCTGCGACACCGGCTGCGGTGGCTGCTGCGGCGGCGCCCCGGCTGGTCCGGCCCCGGCTGCTGGTGGCGACGGCGCCCCCATGCCCCCGGCCCCGATGGCTGATCCGTCGGCCTCGTACCGTGGCCGTCGCGGCATGGTGCAAGCCAGCCGCTCGGTGGTCCGCAACTAACTCGCTTGCGAGTTAGCCAAGGCTGATCTACAAGAGCCCGCCTGGAGAAATCCAGGCGGGCTTTTTTTGTTACCATGCTCGGCGCACCCCGGCATCGCAACGAAGCGGCTACGACCATGCCCCTCGAAATCGACTTCACCGATAAAACAGTGCTTGTCGTCGGCGGCACCAGCGGCGTCTGCCGTGGCATTGCCGAGCGCTTCGCCACGCTCGGCGCCAAGGTCGCCGTCGCCAGTCGCAAGCAAGAAAAAGTCGACGAGACCGTTGCCGCGCTGCAAAAACTCGGCGCCCAGGCGTTTGGCTTCGCCGCCGACGTGCGCGAGTTCGAACCGCTCGATGCCGGAATCGCTGCCACCCACCGGCTGCTCGGCGACTTCGACGTGGTCGTCTCGGGCGCGGCAGGCAACTTCCCCGCGCTGCTGCGCGATTTGTCGCCCAATGGCTTTCGCTCGGTCGTCGATATCGACCTCCGCGGCACGTTCCACGTCATGAAGTCGATCTACCCCAGGCTGCGCAAGCCGGGCGCTTGTGTGATCAACATCTCCGCGCCGCAGGCGTATTTGCCGATCCAGGCCCAGGTGCACGTCTGCGCCGCCAAGGCCGGCGTCGACATGATCACGCGCACCTTGGCGCTGGAGTGGGGCGCCGACGGCGTGCGCGTCAACTCCGTCGTTCCCGGTCCAATCGACGGCACCGAAGGCATGGCACGCCTCGCGCCCACCGACGCTGCCCGGCAGACGGTGATCGGCGCCGTGCCGCTGGGGCGCATGGGGCTGCCCGTCGACATTGCCAACGCCTGCGTGTTCCTCGCTTCGGAGTTGGGAGCGTTCGTCACCGGAGCGGTGTTGCCGGTCGACGGCGGCTGGTCGCAGACCCACTGCGGAACGTTGGGCGACGCGCTCAGCCAGTACTCCGGCCGTCGCGGCTAACGCGCGTCTCGCAACGAGTGCTCGATTCCGTTTCCCTCGCCCTCTGGGAGAGGGTGGTCGCCGTCGCGGCGACCGGGTGAGGGAGCACTGGGTACTCGTCGTCCATGCCGCCTCGCCCTCATCCGGCCTTCGGCCATCTTCTCCCGATGGGAGCAGGGCGTTGGCCTTTCATTCTCCAAAGCTTATGACGTCGCGTACGGGTCGACCTTCAGCTTCAGCCTTCGCGGCAGCGGATCGGGGTCGATCGTCGCCACGTCGCTGCTGGTGTCGCGAGCCACCGCCGCCGCCAGGCCCGCGATCTGGCCGGTGGTCATCCACACCGGCTCCATCCGCAATACCGACATCGCCAGGTGCGTGCTCGACATCGCCACCGGCACGAGCAGGTTGTTCAGCGTCTTCGGCAGCATCGCGCCGTACGGGATCTGTCCCGGCTGCGCGGGGCCGAACGCTTTTTTGGGATACCACAGCACCCCTTCCATGAACCCATCGACCGCGTAGCGGCGATCGTGGCAGGGATGCACGTCGAACGAATGCTCGCCGATCGCGATCGGATGCGCGACCTGCGGCGTGCGGCCCAGCCTGGCATCGACCATGAAGTTGTGCTGCGTCACACGAGCGCGCCCTTCGATCCGCCGTCCCTGCCGCACGTAGATCTGCCACGGCCAATGTCCGTTGTCGGGAAACTCGTCGCGATGCAGGCCGATCAGTTTCCAACGCTCGCGAATCTTCTCGGGCACGCGCGGCTCGTGTTGCAGGAACCACACAAAGCCTGCCGCATGATCGATGTGGAACTGCGCCAGCCGTTGGCGGTGGTGCCGCTGCGCCTCGGGCCAGGTCCAACTCACCCCCGGGCAGTTGATGCTCGTCAACCGATCGATCGAGCCGTTGAGCTGATGTTTGCGCCCCGGCAACAGCACGCCGGTGCCGATGCTCTTCACGCGACCGCTGGCAAAATCGTCGAGCAGCGGCAGATAGTCGCTCAGGTGCTGCTCGTAGGTGGCGGGCTTTTCGATCGGCACGCGTTTGTCTTCGTCGTCGGTGAAGATCGAACGGGCGCAAAACGCCTGGATCGCAGGCGACGGCTCGCCGGTGTCGGGCGTGATGATCTGCTCGCCGGTGCGCCAGTTCATATAGTGGATGCCAGCCATCGATTCGCCGAACTCGTCGCGACCTTCGCGCCCCACGCGGTACGGCACGTTGGCGGCCGCCGCCAGATCGCCTTCGTACGTGCCGTCGACGAACGTGTCGGCCGCGACGACGATCCGCGACCCGTCGGGCGCGTCGAGCGTTGCGCTGCGAATGCGATCGCCCGCCACGATTGCATCGACCAGGTGGTGCGCTCGCAGAAACGTCAGCCGCTCGCTCTGCTCGTCGAGCAGGCGCTGAAACACGCGCTCGGCAACGCTGGGCTCGTAGAACCAACCGTCCTTGATCAGCTTCCACTCGGGCGACGCTTCGCCCAGCGTGCGACGATACTCGTCGCGCACGCCGGCAATGAACTCGGCCACCAGGCCGCCAAACAGCTCGGGGCGCACGGCGTCGGTCGTCGACAGGCCGCTGGCCGCCATGCCGCCGGGATG
This sequence comes from Pirellulales bacterium, assembly GCA_035550355.1. Lineage (GTDB taxonomy): Bacteria > Planctomycetota > Planctomycetia > Pirellulales > PNKZ01 > DATAXP01. The sequence goes on along the minus strand of DASZPI010000036.1, from coordinate 3,326 downwards.
CTTTTGCGGGCACGCCAACACGACTCGGCAGCCGTGCCGAGCCGCTTCGATCGCCGCGGCCGCGCCGCCGGGGGTCGAGCCGTACACGAACACGTCGCAAGTGGTCGGCGCCGCGGCCGGGGCGGCGAGCACCGGCCCCCAAGCGGCTGCGGCAACTCCAGTGGCGGCGGCACGCAGAAAATCGCGGCGATCCAGCGGCGGTAGGTAGCTCATGGTTGCCACGCTAACCCCGGTCATCGAGACGAGCAAGTCTGCAAACTTGGCGGGTGCCTGGGGGCGAGCAATTGCGCAGGGACTGGCACCACGTCGCGCACACGCTTACAGTAGCGCGAGCAAGTCCCCCTCGCCCGACCACGCTCGAGGCCGCACCATGCCCGCCCTTCGATCGCTTGCCGTCGCTCTGTCGCTCGGTCTGTGCTGCTCCATGGCAACCGCCGCCCCGCGTGTGCTTCCGGAAGATAAGCTTCCCGACGATGCCCGCCTGGGCGAACTCAAAACCTTGAACGGCTATTTCCCGTTCGAGCCTCCGAAGTCGGCCGACGAGTGGCAGCGCCGCGCCAAAGAGCTCAATCGGCAGGTGCTGGTTTCGCAAGGCTTATGGCCGATGCCGAGCAAAACTCCGCCCCAGGCCGTGGTGCATGGCAAGGTCGATCGCGGCGAGTACACGGTCGAGCGCGTGTACCTGCAAAGCTATCCGGGGCATTACGTCACTGGCAGCCTGTATCGCCCCAAGAACCGCAGCGGCAAGCTGCCCGGCGTCTTGTGCCCACACGGCCATTGGCCCAACGGCCGGTTCTACGACGTGGGCGAAGCGAGGATTCGCCAGGAGATTGTCAACGGCGCCGAGCGGTTCGAAGTCGGGGGCCGCAGCCCGCTGCAGTCGCGCTGCATGCAACTGGCGCGCATGGGCTGCGTGGTGTTTCACTACGACATGATTGGCTACGCCGACAGCCAACAGATCGCCCACCGACCGGGCGTGCGCGAGGCGATGAACACGCCCGAGAATTGGGGCTTCTTCAGCCCGCAGGCCGAGCTGCGCCTGCAAAGCATGATGGGGCTGCAAACCTACAACTCGATCCGCGCGCTGGACTGGTTTGCCGAGCTGCCCGATGTCGATCCCGAGCGGATCGCCGTGACCGGCGCCAGCGGCGGCGGCACGCAGACCTTTATCCTGTGCGCAGCCGACCCGCGCCCAGCAGTGCAATGGCCGGCCGTCATGGTCTCGACCGCCATGCAAGGCGGCTGCACCTGCGAGAACGCCAACCATCTGCGCGTGAACACGGGAAATATCGAGCTGGCCGCGATACCCGCCCCGAAGCCGTTGGGCATGAGCGCCGCCGACGACTGGACCAAGGAGATCATGACCAAAGGCTACCCCGAGCTGCAGCAGCTTTATGAACTGCTCGGCGCCAAGGACCGCGTGCTCGCCCGCGCCTTCACGCAGTTTCCGCACAACTTCAACTACGTGAGCCGCGCGGCAATGTACTCGTGGTTCAACAAGCACCTGAAGCTGGGGCTCAAAGACCCGATCGTCGAAGAAGACTACAAGCCGCTCACGGTCGAAGAACTGACCGTGTGGGACGACGCGCATCCCAAGCCGCCGTCGGGCGACGATTACGAGCGCAGCCTGGTGCGCTGGATGACCGACGATGCGCAACAGCAGCTTGCCGCGCTCGCGCCGCGCGATGCCGAGTCGTTCGATCGCTTCACCGAGACCATGGGCGGCGGCTGGGAAGTGCTCATCGGCCGCAAATTCCCCGCAGCCGGTGCGATCGAGTTCGAGAAAATCGACGAAACCGATCGCGGCAGCTATCTCGAGTTCACCGCGCTGCTCAGCGATCCGAAGCACAACGAATCGCTGCCCGCGATCTTCTTGATGGCCAAAGATTGGAACCAGCGCGTGGTGGTGTGGGCCGACGGCCGCGGCAAGCAGGGACTGTACCGCGGCGACGGCTCGCTGCTGCCGGCGGTTGACGATCTGCTCGACGCCGGCTGCACCGTGGTCGGTGTCGATGTCTTCGGCACGGGCGAGTTCACCGACGACGGCCGCCCCGTGAAGCAGCAGCGCCTCGTGCAGGGCCCCAAGATCGGCGCTCCCGCGGGCTTCGCCGGCTACACGTTCGGCTACAACCATTCGCTGTTCGCCCAACGGGTGCACGACCTGCTGAGCGTGATCTCGTTCGTGCGCAACCACGACCGTCAGCCCGAGGCGGTGTACCTGGTGGGCGTGCGCGGGGCCGGGCCGTGGGCGGCGGCTGCGCGGGTCATCGCCGGCAGCGCGGTCGATCGCGCGGCGATCGACACCGAGGCGTTCCGCTTCGCCGAGCTGGCGGCATTCGACGACCCGAATTTCGCCCCCGGCGCGGTGAAAGACGGCGACCTGCCGGGACTGCTCGCCCTGTCGGCGCCGTTCGACCTGTGGGTGGCAGGCGAAGGCAGTTCGGGCCCCGAGCTGACCAGCGGCACGTATCGCGCGCTCGAGCACGGCTCGAGCGCGACATTCTTCGACGGCCCCTCGGACAGCGTCGCCGATGCTGCGGTCGACTGGCTGCTGAAGGAATAAGCAAAGCGGAAAGCCGACGGCAGTCCGCAACCTGCGTATCTCCGCTTTCAGCTTCCCGCTTGTGCCAGATCGCTCGTACAATCCGGGCAGCGAGTCGCCCGAATATCGATGCTCGAATAACAACGCGGGCAGTCTTTCTTCACCGGCGGGGCGTTGCTCGCGCCGGTCAACCGGTTGACCTGCTGCACGATCAAGAAGATCACCCAGGCGACGATCAAGAAGTCGATCACGTTGTTGATGAACAGACCGTAGTTGATCGTCGCGGCGCCTGCCTTTTGAGCTTCCGACAGCGAGGTGTAATGCTCGCCCGACAGGTCGATGAACAGGTCGGAGAAGTTCACCTTGCCCAACACGACGCCGATCGGCGGCATGACGATGTCGTTGACCAGCGACGTGACGATCTTGCCGAATGCCGCGCCGATGATGATGCCCACCGCCATGTCGAGCACGTTGCCGCGCATGGCGAACTTTTTGAACTCGTCGATGATCTTCATCTCATGCCCTCGCAGTCGTTAGCCCCCGGCGAGTCGCCGGGGACTGATTGTTCAAAGTCCTAGACGCCTTTACGCTCCCAGCACCTTGGCATCGACCATCCACAGCAGGTTGCCGCCGTTGGGCTCGATGCTCCCTTCGAATTCGATCGCGGCCACCGCGCCTTTGGCCATCTCGATGTGCGCGCCGTTGCCGCCGATCAGGCCGGCGACCATCTGGCCGATCTCCGGCGCGTGGCCCACCCAGGCGACCTCGTCGCTCTCCAGTCGTC
>DASZPI010000035.1:0-4556 GCA_035550355.1 Pirellulales bacterium | reverse complement strand
CTCGACGTCCTCGTCCACCTCGCTCGAGGTGCGGGCGTTTTCGATCGCCACATCGCGCGAATGCCGCGCGATGGCGACCAACAACACCAGCAGCGCTCCCATCGTGCACAGCAACACCGCCAGGAACGGGAAGAGCGCAACGCCGGCACTGGTTTTCGGCGGAGGCTGCCGTTTCATGCCACCTTGCCCATGGGCTTATCTTTGGCGTCGCGGGCCGTGGTGTCGCGCAGCTCGATGTGCGGCGCCAGCGGCACCACCTGCCCCAGACGGGCGTTGAGCAGCGTCAGCGTTGCCGACAGGTTCAGCATCATCTCTTGGAAGTGCTGAGCGCCGGACAGCGCCGACAGGTTGTGGTTCAGCGCCTTCTCGAGCTTGAGCACGTGGTTCGAAGCGTCGGCAATGCGCAACAAGGTGTCGGTCTGCCGCGACAGTTCGGTCTGCTGCGCGCCGGCCGAGGCGACGTTCGCACGCAGGGCTTTGTGCAGCCGCAGCCATTTGCGGCGGTTGAGCTGCGTGGTCGCTTCTTCGGCGGCGACCAGCCGATCGGCGTGCTCCTTCACATGTTGGTTGAGCGCGCTGGCCAACGATTGCTCGAGCACCGCGCCGGCCGACTCCATCATTCCCGCCCAGCGCGCTTGCGAGGCGTCGAGCGCCGTCTGCCATAGCTCGACCTGCTTCTGCACCAGCGCTTCACAGCGCAGCATTACGGTTTCCGACATCCGCTGCACGGCGGCCAGGTGCGGATCGCGCGAGGCAATCGAGGTTTCGAATCGGCCCGACAGCTCGTCGAACACGCGGCCGTCGATGTCGCCCAGCAGCTTCTGCTCGACGCGATCGACCCAGAACTGGCCGAACATCAAGGTCATCGACAACGTGAGCGCCAGCGCCGTCGTATCGAACGCGATCCCCAGGCCGCCGGTCACCTCGCCCAACGACGACTCGAGCGCCTGCGGGTTGAGGCTGGCGATGGCGATCGTGATGCCGATCACGGTGCCCAAGAAGCCGAGAATCGGAATCGCCCAGATGATGATCCGCATCAGGGCGTAGCCGCTGTGGGCGCGCGAGGCGTCGACCTCGGCCAGGTATTTCAGATCGTCTTCGAGCTTCTCGGCCGAGCCTTGCCGCAGCACGCCTTCGAGCGCTTCGCGCAGACGGCGCGGCAGATAGTTGTGCTGCTGGACATAAGGCAGTGCGCCCAGCTGATCGATCAGCGTGCGCGCTTCGCTCACCGGCACCGGCGCTGCGATGGCCGGGAAGATGCGATTCTTCAACCGGGCGCGCTGATCCGACAGATCGAACAGCTTGAGCAGTAGTTCGGCAACCCCGATGAAGAACAGGATCGTTTCGGTATACAGGGTCCAGTGCGCGGCGAAGTAGCGTTGAAAGAACTCGCCTTCCAACACGCCGGTGTGGATCAGGGTGTAGAACCCGAACGACGCCAAACCGCCCCAGAGAATGGACGAGCGAAACACAGCGCCGATCAGTCGCGATAGCTTGCCCACGGCGAGAATCCTTTCTCGGGGTCGATGTAGGTCGGGCGTCCGAGCCCGACAGTTCTCCGCTAGCAGGCCGTCAAAGGCCCGCGTTCAGAATACTCTTACGCGATCGGTAAAATCGGCCTATCCGCTAAGGTTGATGAGAAAATCGAAGGTTAAAGTTTCTTGTGCTTTAGCCGCGGCTCGCAGCGTCGCAGCGAACCATTGCATTGCGTGGTGCGTTTATTACGATCGGGTGAATTGTCGAGCCGTGGGCTGCCGATAATGCTTAGGCTCGCGGTTTGGCAAGTCGATGGTTTGCCGACATCGTTCGTACATCAAGCCTTCGTACATCAAGCGCGTTCGTCCATTAAGTAATAAGTAAATCGACGAGCCGTTCGGGCTCGCGCATGAGCTTCCCAGGAGGGCAACAGTCCGGTGGATCCGCAAGGGTTGCCGGACTGTTTTCGTTTCCGCAGGTCGCTGGTTCACGCGCGCACCGTCGGCGCGGCGACTTCAGATGACGGCACCACCAAGGCAGGGTCGTCTACCAGCGGCGACCGTGATGGTAGTGCGGCCCGCCCCAGCCACCGCCCCACGGTCCGCCGATGAAGAAGCCGAACGACGGCGCGGGGGGATAGTACACGGGCGGCGGATATGCGTAAACGGGGGCTGGCGCTACGACCGCCGGCGCCGGGGTGACGACCGTGGTTGTGGTCGTGCCCGGCGACACTGGAGTGGGCGGCGTGGTGGTGGTGACGGTCGCCGGCGCGGTGGGATAGGTATAAACCGGCGTGGGATACGCGTAGGGCGCAGGATAGGCATAGGCCGGCGCAGGCGCGTAGTAGCCGGGGCCCGTGTTGTACGAGAAGCCCCAAGCCGCGCGTGCTTGTTCGAGGCGCATGCCGAACGTTGCTGTCAAAGCAACGACAGCAGCCGCCCCCCACGTTGCCAGCTTCACTTTCATACGATCCTCCTTGAACGCCTCACGCGCAAGTTGCTGTGGCGGCAGTTTTAATTACCAGAACCGACCAACAACGAACAGTGCAACCTCGCCGCGCCGTTGCCGATCGGCACTGCTCACTGCTCACCGCTCACCGCTCACTGCTGACTGCCATCTACCCCCGATACGTCGCGTAGCAGCGTGGAGTTTCCCAAAGGTGGGTCTCGACGATCGGAAAGTTGTGCGCCACGGCCACTTCGTGAATCAGCCGGGCAATGCTCTCGGCCGTCGGGTTCACGTCGAGCAGGTACAGCGGTTCGCCCGCTTGTTGAAGCATCGGCACAACGGGGTCATCGCGATGAAGCAGCATGCGATGGTCCAGATTTTCATCAATCCAGGTGCTGACCACCCGTTTGATGTCGGAAAAATCCATCACCATGCCGCGATCGTCGAGCGTGGGCGCTTCGATCACGATCACCGCACGGCCGTTATGCCCGTGCAGATAGCGGCACTTGCCGGCGTAGTTGAGCAGGCGGTGGCCGTAACAGAAATCGATTTCGCGTGAGACACGGTACATGGAAGTGTTCGGCGTGGGTTTATCGATGGGGATGGATTTCGTGAATCGGCCTTGCGTAGCGTGTCGGATCGACGAGGCCGATCGAGACAAATGCCGCGCGCCGCTCGGCGCACTTGTTACAGTGGCCGCAGTGGAGCATCGCTTGCGGATCGATGCACGACATCGTCAGTTCCAGCGGCAACGCCCGGCCCAGGTGCATGACTTGCGCTTTTGTCATGCCGCCGAGCGGTCGAACGATGCGCAGCTTGGTTGCCGAGCCCGCGTTGATTGCCGTCTCGATTGCGGCAAAGAATCGGTCGCTGGAATCGTCGAACGGATTGGTTGCGAGCGTGGCCAGCGCCAGTTCTTCGATGCCGTTCAACTGGCACCAGACGGCTGGCTTGGCGATCAACAGCAGGTTGCGCCCCGGGAGAAACACGGCCTCGTCGGGAGATTGCTCGTCGGGCACCGAGTAGCCGGCAACGCTCCAATGTCCGGCGTATAAGTCGGCCAGCGGCAGGGCGAGTTCGGCAAGCGCGGCGACCAGCGGCGAATTGAGCGCGGCAATGAATTGCTGCACGGCCGCCAGCTCGGCAGCCTGCCAGCGGAGCTGCGATTGAACATAGAACGGCTGGACCATATGTCCCTGCCGCACCAGGTGCCCCAACAAAATGGCGCTGTCGAGTCCGCCGCTCAGCAGCAGGCCGATCGGCGAGGTATTCGCGGGCGCGTCGGGCATCGTGCAATTGTAGGGGCACGTATAAATTAGATGCAACTGCAGGTGCTCCAGGCTACAATGCCCCTCTGCGCTCAACGAACATCCCGCCCAACCGTTATTTCGTCTCGAGGAGATTTCCGTCCATGGACAACAGTGTCTCGCGTCGCGATTTCGTGAAGACCGCAGCGGCCGGGGTCGCGGCCGCTAGCGCCATCGCCGCTCCCGCATCGGCCCGCGCCTACGGCGCGAACGAACGTCTGCGGATCGGGTTCATCGGCCCCGGCGGTCGCGGCTTCGGCGCTCACGTGAAAACGCTCGCTCGCCTGCGCAAAGAAGGCGCGCCGATCGACCTGGTCGGCGTGAGCGAAGTCTACAAGGCACAAGAAGACGAAGTCTGCGATTACATCAAGAAGGAAACCGGCAGCGAGCCGAAGCGGTTCCCCGACTATCGCGAGCTGCTGGCCGGCGACACGGTCGATGCCGTGTGCATCGGCACTCCCGATCACTGGCACGCCAAGCAGACGATCGACGCCATGAAGGCCGGCAAGCACGTGTACTGCGAAAAGCCGATGACCAAGCAAATCAGCGAGGCCATGGCGGTCGTCGACACGTGGCGCTCGACCGGCAAGATCATGCAGGTCGGCGTGCAATCGACCAGCCTCAAGGTCTGGGACCAGGCCCGCGAGTTGATCGACGCCGGCAAGCTCGGCAAGGTGCTCGGCTTTCAGACCGAGTACTTCCGCAACTCCAACGGCGGACAGTGGCGGTACTACAAGCTGACCAAAGACATGAGCCCGAAGACCATCGACTGGAAGCGCTGGCTGGGCGTGGAAGAAGGCCTGGCGCCGATGATGGACTTCGATC
>DASZPI010000034.1:0-2707 GCA_035550355.1 Pirellulales bacterium | reverse complement strand
ACAACAACGCCCAGGTCACATGGGAGGAACTGCCGAACGAATACTCGGTCGCGTGGAGCCTTGGTCCGCCGGCGCCCCTGGTGGCTTCCGGCACCGTGTCCGCCGACGTCGAAGAAGCGCCGCGCTGGTTCGCGAAAATGGACCGCAACGGCGACGGCGACATTTCGCCACGCGAGTTCCTGGGGCGATCGGCCGATTTCGAGCGGCTCGACGTCAACGGTGATCGGCTAATTTCGCCCGCTGAGGCAGCCGCTGCCGCGGCAGATTAACCGGCGCGCTCAATTCTCGGGCGCGCTTCGAGCCGCTGCCCTCAGCAAGGTGCAATTCACACCGCGGTCATCGCGGGTGTACAGTCGTCCGTTGGACACCGCAAAGCTGATGATCGTCGGATTGCACACCTTGCTCCGCGCGAGCTCGCGGTATTCGGCGGCGGCCGTATCGAGCAGAATCAGGTCGCCGTGCGTGTCGTCGAGCATTAGCAGCTTGTCGTCGCCGGTGCGAACCATGTTGAGCTGGTACAGCCCGACTTTCGGTTGCTGCCAAACCATCTTTCCCGATTTCATGTCCACACACGCCAACGCGATCTCCGCCTGTGGGATGAGCGTGGCGTTGATCGCGTACAGTCGATCATTGGCGCCGGCGGTGTTCTGCGTGAAGTACGTGGTGAGCCCTGGATTGCGCCAAATTTCCTTCGGCTTAAGCCGTCCGTCTTCATCGACGAGCTTGAACGCGAACGTACCGGTCAGCATCGAGCACGCGACCACGGTGTCTCCCACGATCGTCGGCGGCGGCAGCGTGCCGATTGCCAGGTCGGCCAACGGGAATTCCCACAACACTGCCCCGTCCCGAGGATCGACGCCGATCAACCCTCGCGTCGAAGTGCAAACGATGTGCCGCACCGAGCCGCGGCCTTCGACCTTCGGCACAAACATGACCGGCGTGACCGAGGTCGGCGGCTCGCTGAGCTGCTTCCAGATCACGCTGCCGCTTTCGAGATCGAGCGCCACGAGACACGACCCTTGCCCACCGGCCGCCAGGTACAGCCGGTTGCCTTCGATCAGTGGGCCCGACGAAGTGCCGAAGTTCATAATCGGCGCGTGGAACTGGTCGAGCAGGTTGGTTTGCCAGAACTGCCTGCCGTCGGCCGCATCAAGGCAGGTGAGCGTCCCAGTAATGCCGAGCGTGTAGACTCTGCCGCGAATGATCGTGGGCGCCACGCGCGGACCGTTGCCCACGTTGCTTTCAAATGCCGCGTGCGGATATGCGACTCGCCACAACTGCTTGCCGGTGACCGCATCGAAGCCGATGATCTCTTCCTCGTTTTGGTCCTTGACCTTGGCGTGGATAAATAAGCGGCCGTCGGCCACCGTGGGCGAGCTGTAGCCTTCGCCCAGGTCGAGATGCCACGCCTGCGGCAACGGTTCGGCCCATGGCTGGACGACTTCAGGCGTCGAATTGTTGCGGAACGGGCCGAATCGATGCGGCCAATCGGCAGCGCCGGCGGCCGAAGTGCAGACCAAAAAGCTGGTGAGCAAAACGAATCGATGCATCGGCGGATCCCTTGCGCTGAGTTTGCCGGTTGGAGCGCGCGCGCCCGATCTGTCGTGCGTTTGGTGCAACCGACATCGGAACGTGGATATTCTGAACTGCGTAAGAGTATTTTGCTAGCGAGTGCCATGAAGCGCCTCCGATAAATCAGCTGTCGATCTGGAAAGATCGATGGGTCGGTAGCCTACAGGGAGGTTGGCTTCGATGCGCGTGGCATTATCGGTACGGTCGTTCGTCTTTATCTTGTCGCTCGGGGGGGCGGCCGCGCTGGCGCAGTCGCAACCGGGCGATACCACGCCGACGCTGCCCGAGACGAACGTGGTTGCCGAGCCAACGGCTCCGGCGCCGCCGCAGGTGCCAAACCCCGATCAAATCCGCATCCCCTCAGTGCTCCAGGGGACGGTGTTCCAGGCGCCGCCGGTGAACGGCTACAACGCCGAGACTTCGACCGTCGGCACGATGGTGAACATGCCCAAGCAGTACTTTCCGGGCACGATCGACACCGTCACGCGCGATGTGATCAATAACCAGCAAGTGCTGTTCATGGACGATTTGATCCGAGACATTCCGGGCGCGGTCAAAGCCTACGGCGGCGACGGCGTGATTCGCATGGATCAGTTCTTTGTGCGCGGCTTCGAGGTCACCAGCCAGAATTGGCGCAAGGACATGTACCTTGACCCGACCTTCGTGCCCCGCGACCCGGCGACCATCGAGCGGCTCGACGTGCTCAAAGGGCCATCGTCCGTGCTGTACGGGGCCGCCCAACCGGCAGGGACGTTCAACATCACCACCAAGCGACCCACGGCCGACCCGTTTGCCACCGCCGGGTTCATGACCGGCAGCTTCGGCCTGCAACGCTATACCATCGACGCCAACAGCGCCGTAACCGCCGACAAAAGCGTGCTGGTGCGCGTCAATGCCGCCTACCAGGACAACTACAGCTACCGCGCTACCGTGTTCAACGAACGCGAGTTCGTGGCGCCGGTGGTGTCGTGGGCGCTCGACGACGATACCTCGCTCACCTGGGCCGGCGAGTACCAGCACGACGTGTTCCGCCTCGACCAGGGCATTCCGGCAATCAACGGTAATCCATTCGCCATCGGCAGCAATGTGTTCACCGGCGACCCCAACGGCGACACGGCCAATTACTACAGCTACC
>DASZPI010000033.1:0-2646 GCA_035550355.1 Pirellulales bacterium | reverse complement strand
ATTGGTTTTGTTGGTTCCCGGCGAGAGCACGGCGCAAAAGACGCAATGCTCCATGTGGAATAGAGGCATGTGCTGGTGCAAAACAATCTCTAGCGGGGCGTTGGGGATCGCGGCGACCAGATCGAGCAACTGCTCGCGATTCAAGTCGTACGACGCGGTCAGCCGCTCGGCGCCCAGATTCAATAGATATTCAGCCGTCAACGGATTGGTCACGTTGAGCGAAAAGTCGGCCACGACGCGTGTGTGACTGCGAAAGAACGCCATGCCCGACAGGTTGCGCGCGAGCACCCCGTCGGCCTCGGGCTTGAGCATCGCGCGAAAGATGCCCATCTCGTCAGGTTTTTGAATCCGTGGCGTTGCCAGCAAAATCTCGGCGCCATAAGCGCGGCAGAGCATCACGACTTCGTGATATTCGCGGATGTCGGCAAAGTCAGCGAGCAGGCTGCGCGATCCGTGTTCGATCGCCGCTCGCAGCGTATCAAGTGATCGGCAGAGTACATGCAACCGTGGCTGGTCATTATTCGTTGGCCGCGATTGGATCGATGCGAGCATGCGCGGCAGTACGGGCTCAGGCGCAACCGGCCGGGTTAATTGCTGCACAGGCAGCTCATCAAGTAATCGCACCAGTTCATGCCGCAGCCGGCCGAGTACGCTCAGCGGCACCATCGGCGCGCCGACGATTGCGGCCTGCACGTCGCCGAGCTCGTAACGCGTGCCGCCGAGTCGGCCGAACTGCTTGCGCAGCACCTCTTCGGTGAGCGGATGTTTGCGTGCTTGCTGCAGCGGCTCGTCGGAGCGGAGTGCGCATTCGGCGTCGCCTAGCCTGGCCGCGATTTCTAACGGTTGTCCCACGGCGGCGTGGATCGTGAGCGAAACGGGCAGCGGGCGTCCCTCGGCGAGCGTGGCATACGACTGGCGAAGCCGCCGGTTGAGCTGCGGGTCGTCGTTCTTCCAGATTTGTTGCCCCACGTGCAAACGCGCAAAGTCGATCGCGCCGTGAGCAAAAGCCAATTCGACTTCTTGCCCGGCGTCGGCATGCGGGAGCGATTGGTTGGCGGCAAAAATCTGGTAGACGCGTCCCCCTTGCTCCTCCGCAGTGCCGCGAATGCCGTCGAGGGCAACGCCGTCGCCACAGGCGATCGACGCGCGCAGTCGCAGGCCGACACGCCCACGCCCGACGTGGCTCACTTCGCCTAGCAGCACGCCGCGCTTGGCCGAGCTGAGACCGGGAACGAGTTGCTTATGATCACACCCGCCGAGCCAACCGGGAGAAAAACCGCGCGAAAAGGAAAGCTCCATCTCCTCGCGATCGCGCGCGGAAAATTGGGCGCGCGTGCCGCCAAGCGCGGCGTCGATGGCCTGGCGGTAGTGCGTAGTGATGTTGGCGACGTACTCGGGCGTTTTCAGTCGACCTTCGATCTTGAGCGAGCAAACGCCAGCGGCGAGCAATTCAGGAACCAGGTCATAGGCCGCCAAATCTTGCGGGCTAAGTAAATATTTCATCGCGCCCAAATCGACGTCGCGATCGTCGCAAACCAAGTCGTACGGCAGTCGGCAGGCTTGAGCGCATTGCCCGCGATTGGCGCTGCGCCCACCGAGCGCCTCGCTGGTCATGCACTGACCCGAATAGGCAACGCACAGCGCGCCGTGCGCAAAGACCTCCAGCGGCATCGCCGTTTGTGAGTGAATCTTGCCGATCTCGTCGATCGACAATTCGCGCGCTAGCACGACACGCTCGATGCGCAACTCGGCGATGGCGTCGATCGTTTCGCTGCTGGTGAGGGTCATCTGAGTCGACGCATGAAGCGGCAGCGTCGGACAAATGGCTCGGATCAGCCGCGCAGCGCCGAGATCCTGCACCAGAACCGCGTCGACTCCGGCGGCGGCCGCGTGTCGCGTTACCTTTTCCAGTTCGGCCAGCTCGTCGGCAAAGATCAGCGTGTTAAGCGTGAGATAGCCACGCACCTTCCAGCGATGCAAAAAATCCATCAACTCGGGCAGCACGTCGAGCGAGATGTTCGTGGCGCGGGCGCGCGCGTTGAAACCGCGATCGAGCCCAAAATAGATGGCGTCGGCCCCGCAGGCCACGGCTGCCTTGGCGCACTCCAAATCGCCGGCTGGGGCGAGCAGCTCCAGGGTGCGCGTTGGCTCGGCAGATGGGGCAGGAGAGGCCACAAGCAACTTTCGATCGAAGGCAGACAATGGAAAAGGACGTGCAACAACTGCCCAAGAAAGGTAGGCCCCGTCGATTCTAGCAGACGGTGGGCTCACGGGCACGCTAAGAGTGACAGGCAGGCGAGCACTCCAGGCTGCTCCACGAGGACGAATGTTCTTTCGATTTGACTGCCTGCGATCGAATACCTACTTTTAGGCCCTGCAGACCAGTCCTCGCGCGTTCTGGCTAAACTGGTTTCAGATCGTGCCGCAGGTGCCATCAGGACATTGCCGACGCGTCAGGTATTTGCATTTGGCTGCAGCCGTGGAGGGCGACTTCACCTGTGGTGTACTGATGAGTCGTGACCAGGAGGGATCGTTTTACATAATGTCGTCGATACATACCTGCGGATGAGGTACGTGGATCCTGTAAGTGGCAGACAGATCGTCCGCTCCACAGGAACCACGAATCGCCGTGAAGCCGATCACATC
>DASZPI010000032.1:0-5095 GCA_035550355.1 Pirellulales bacterium | reverse complement strand
ATTGAAACGTGAACTGCGTGTTGAATTTCGCGACGTTCACAAGATTCGACGTGAACGCACTGGACGATTGATACAGGCCACCGTTGGTGAGCACGAGCGCCGAGCTGCTGATCGCCGCCGATCCGTTCAATGTTAACCCGCTGGCGCTGGCGAAACCGGTAGGGTCATTGACCGCCACCGTCGGCACCGTGATCGTGGCAACGTTCGATGCGCTCGAATCGCCATTGGCGTTCGTCGCGCTGACTTCGTACGAGTACTGCGTGCCGACCGCGACCGAGGTGTCTTTCCAGCTGGTGACATTCGCGCCGACGGTGGCCACGAGCACGAACGCGCCGTTGCCGACGGCGCGTTGGATTTTAAATCCGGTTTCGTTGGTCGAGTTGTCGGTCCATGCAAGGTTCACCTGCGTGTTGCCCCCGACCGTGGCGGCCAGGTTGGTCGGGGCGGCGGGACCGCCAATCTGACTGAGCCCCGAGGTAAACGTCCAGTTCAGGATTTTTTGCGTCGACGACAATCCACCGGTGCCAGCGGTAAAACCAACGTAAGCCGTCGGTCCGATGCTCACCGCATAGCTTTGCACAGCTTTTGCGCCGGTCGTTGCATCGGTGGTGGTCACGATCAGCGTCGTGCCGTCGTACGTCATGGCGACGTTAAACACATGGCCGCTGTGCAGATCGATGCCGGTCGAAGTAAGGTCGATCGATCCAACGTTGGTGGGGGTCGCGCCGTTGATGTACAGACCTGTGGAATCGTTGCCCTCGCCGTTGTTGCTCGCGAGATCGAACTTGATGGCGATGCTGCTGGTGATCGCCGGGTGGCCGCCCGCAAACCCGTCCGCCGAGTAACCCAGGTTTCCGCCCACGCCGCCGAGGGCCGTCGGCCCCACGTTCTGGATCGTGAAGGTGAAGCCATCGGCCGACGGGTTGAGCAGTTGAAAACTGAACTGGGTGCTGAAGGCCGAGACGCTCACCAGGCTCGAGGTGAAGGCGCTGGCCGATTGGTAGCTCGCGCCGTTGGTCAGCACCAACGCCGAGTTGCTGATGGCTGCCGACCCATTGAGCGCCAGGCCGGTCGACGAGGTAAACCCGCTCGCGAAATTGATGGATGTCGTCGCCGACGAAACCACGACGGTCGCTTGGTTCGAGTACCCCGACGCGCCATTGCTGTTCATCGCGCGGACGCGATACGTGTACTGAGTATTTGCAGCGACCGACGTATCGATAAATGAAGTCGCGTTGACCCCGACCTTGGCGATCTGCACGAAGGTGCCGCCGGTGCCGGTCATGCGTTCAATCGCAAAGCCCGATTCATTCGTCGCATTATCGGTCCAGGTGAGATTCACCTGCGCCGTCCCGGTCGCCTTGGCAACCAGGTTGCTCGGCGGAGCGGGAACACTTGAAGATGAACTGTAGCCGGTCGTGAACTTCCAATTAAGGATCTGCTGCGTGGCCGACATGCCGCCCGTGCCTGCCGTGAATCCAACGTAAGCTGACGACCCGATTGCAGCAGCGTACGACTGTTGCGCCGAAGTCCCGGTGGTGGCGTCGGTGATGGTGACGACAAGCGTGGTTCCGTCGTAGGTCATCACGACGTTGAACACGTGGCCGCTGTGCAGATCGATCCCCGAGCTCGACAGATCGATCGAGCCGGCATTGGTCGGCGTGGCCCCGTTGACGTACATGCCGGTCGAGTCGCTGCCTTCGCCGCTGTTGCTCGCCAGGTCGAACTTGATCGCAATGCTGTTGGTGATCGCAAGGTGTCCGCCCGAGAAGGCGTCGGCCGCGTAGCCCAAGCTCCCCCCGACTCCGCCAATTGCCGTCGGACTCATTCCTTGAAGCGTGAATGTGAATCCGTCGGCCGACGGGTTGAGCAACTGAAAGCTGAACTGCGTGGAGAATGTCGCGACGCTGACCAGGTTTGTCGTAAAGGCGCTTGCCGACTGGTACAACCCGCCGTTGGTGAGCACCAGGTTCGAGCCAACGACCGCCGCCGAGCCATTGAGCGTCAGCAGGCTGGCGCTGTTGGCGAACCCCGCTGAAAAGTCGACGCTGGTCAGGCCGGTCGAAACGCCCGTGGTTGACGCCGAAGTGTTCGAATACGCCGAGTTGCCGAACGCGTTGTATGCCCGCACGCGGAAGGTGTAGGTCGTCGACAGCGACAGGCCGGTTGCCGTGTAGCTGAGCGAGCCGGCGGCCAGGACCGCAATTTGCGTGAAGTTCACTCCATCGGTCGACATCTCGACCTTAAAGCCATCCTCGTACCCGAGCACGTCCGACCAGCTTAATAGCACGCTGTTGTTCGACACGATCGAAGTGGAAAGCTGCGTGGGGGCCGGCGGAGCGCTGGTCGGAATGGCCCAGGTGCCGCTCATGGCATCGAGCAAGGCCTGGTACTTGGGAGCTTGGCTGGCCGGCTGTCCTAGATACTGCAAGGCGCCGTACGACCCGAACTTGCTGTTCGTCGAGATGTTCGAGTAGTGCATGAACAAGCTGCCACCCATCGCAGTGAATTGGGTGATCAATTGCTTGTACAGGCCATACATCCGCGGATTGACCTGCGCGTCGTACAGCGCTTGCTGGTACGACACCGTTTGACCGTTGGCCGAAAGCTGCTGCCCCCCCTCGTAGGCCACGAACCCGATCGAACGTCCGAGCAAGCTCGAGTACTTGACCGCCAGCGCTTCGGCCGACTGCAACTCGGCAATCGTGGTCGGCAAGTCGGCAAATGCGGCGTTCAGTACGTTATCGCCGGTCGTGGCTGCGGTGAAGCTCGCGGTTTGTGCGCTGGTGAGCGTTACGTACGCCGCCGTCGAAACCATATCGAACTGGCCGCCCATGTTGGCCAGGATCTCATCCGTTCCCGCAGGATCGGCCGCTTGTCCGGCGACGACGCGGATCAGTCGATTGGTTTGGCCGGCGAACACCTGCGACCAGAGGGCGTAGTCGTGCGATTCCTCCATCGCGATGAATTGGTTACGGTCCAGGCCCGAGTATTGCGGCAGGGCCAGCTCGGTCGTGATCCAATTTGCCGTGTTGAATTGGCCGTTCCACACTTCGTTCGACCATTCCACGTAGACCGACAAACCAAGCTTCAGCGTCGACTTGACGAGCGTGGCCAACTGCGTGTTGAAGTTGTCGTTCGACTGATAAGGAAGATTGATCCAGATGTTCTTGTTCAGCTCGTTGGCGAGCTCGATGATGTATTCATACGACACGCCATTGTTTCCGCCGCTCTGCCGGGCATAGGTCAGCGGGCGGCGGTCGCTCCAGTTCACCACGCTCGAGGTGTTCGTGCTCATCCAGTCCATGAACCGCAGCGTGTTGAACGATTGCAGCTCGGCAAGAAACTGCGGTGTGAACGGCGAAAAGCTTGCGCCGGGGGTCCAAACCTGCCCGATCTGTGCGTTGCCGTTCGCGTCGGGCATCCACACGTGAATGTTCCGCACCGGATCGCTCGAGCTGGTCGAGGCAATTTCGAGGTAAATGCCAGCACTCGACGGAGTCACGCGCAGCTGGGCGTAATGCGTTCCGTCGGTCCCGGTCGATTGCGAAATCACCTGGGCGTCGAACCCAAACACGACCGAGCCGGTGCCTTGCCACTGGGCCGTGTAAATCCCCGCCGGGTAATTGCCGTTGATGTCGCGAAACATCAGCGTTCCGGCACGCTGCTGCATCAAATCGCCGTTGCCCGCGGTCCATTGGGTGAGTTGGGTGACCCAATCGTTCGCGTCGACGGCAATCGTTCCTCCGCCCCCCCAGGTCTCGGCGCCGGTGACGGTGTCGTAGGCCTGGGCAATCCAATCGCGCGATTCCAAAAAGGCGTCGTTAAACACCCAGGTCGGGCTGGAATCGGATATGGCGTCGAGGCCGACGCCGACGGTCGCAAGCAATACGCGTTCGTCCAGGTGCTCAAACGCCAGCGCGGTGTAGTGCGCCCTGCGTCCACCAGCGGCCGTGCCGCCCTGTTCGGCCGAGCGTCGGCGCGCAAGCCGTCTCCACGGCGCAGCGCGAACCGACGACGTTGCGACCCACTCACACCAACCATGGATTCGAATTCGCATTCGCCCGCCTTCGACACCGCAACCCGCAGAACGATGAAGCTTCGCTTCTTTGCGCCGCAACGATTTGGGGCGTCCGTCAGTGAACAACAACCGCGGCTAATAGGCCCCCTTGCCAAACGCAACGGCGGGTATCGTGAGCGCCATCAGCTTCAAGTCCAGCCATAGATTGCGATCGTCGATGTACGAGATGTCCATCTCGACTTGTTGAGGAAAAGGGATATCGCCCCGCCCGTAGACCTGCCAGATGCAAGTCAACCCAGGCTTGACCTCGAGCCGGCGACGCTCGTGCGAAGCGTACTTCGCAACTTCGGCGGGCAGCGGCGGACGCGGGCCCACCAGGCTCATGTCACCCTTCAGCACGTTCCACAGTTGCGGCATCTCGTCGACGCTCGTCTTTCGCAACAACTGACCGACGCGCGTGACCCGCGGATCGCGGCGCATCTTGAAGGTGCGCGAATCGGCATGGTGGCTCATGGCCAACAGCTTGGCTTTCATGGCTTCGGCGTTGATCACCATCGAACGAAACTTGTAGCAGCGGAATTCCTTGCCGTTGGCGCCGACGCGCGTTTGAACAAACAACACCGGGCCGCGGCTCGTCAGCTTGATCGCAATCGCCACGAGCAAAAACAAGGGCGTCAAAGCGATCATTGCCAGCGCCGCAATGATGACATCCAGCACTCGCTTCGAGAACAGGTACCAACCGACCTGCCCCCACGTCGTCGAAGGAAACGTCGACGAAGCACTTTCAAATGTTGCCAAACTCGATTCAACAAACATGCTCAACCTCCGCATGGACCTCGTGGCAGCGCTCGATAAAGCGCCGGCAGCGGCGATGGCGCAGTTCTTTAAGTGCCTTGCGTACGACGCGGGCAGCGAAATGCGTTCGCCCCGTGATGGGTCCCCATTCCTCGAGCCAGCCGTAAGCGACCGGACGATCCGCGCGCAATTGGGCGAGCATCGTTGGCCAGTAGTCGGGACACAGCGCTGCGTGATAGTGCATGATCACGGCGCGTTGCATGATTTCGGGCGAATACG
>DASZPI010000031.1:0-6205 GCA_035550355.1 Pirellulales bacterium | reverse complement strand
CGCCGCCTCTTCGTGCGTCATCACGCTGGCCGGGACCAGCAGGATGCGCCCCTGGTTACGAAGCCGCAGCGAATACTCGCGATCGTCGCAGTGGATGAAGAAGTCGGCCGCCGGATAGCCGATTTGCCGCACGGCGCTGCTGCGCACCAGCACCCCGACGAACGACGCGATATCGATCTCGACTGCCGGCTCGCGGTACCGCTCCGAGGGAACAGGCACAGTCAGCTTGAAGAAGCCGGGGCAGCCAGACAGCATTTCGCGGTGCCATTCGACGATCGCTCCTTGCGTATACACGGCCGGCGCCACGGCGACGATCGACGGGTCGTCGAGGTGCGACGCGAGAATTTCCAGTGCATTGGCAGCGGCGAAGGCGTCGTCGTCCATCAGCCAGATCCAGTCGAAGCCTTGCGCGGTTG
Source organism: Pirellulales bacterium (assembly GCA_035550355.1). Lineage (GTDB taxonomy): Bacteria > Planctomycetota > Planctomycetia > Pirellulales > PNKZ01 > DATAXP01. The sequence goes on along the minus strand of DASZPI010000031.1, from coordinate 5,789 downwards.
CGACCTTGACCCCTTCGCAAAAGCCCCCTGCGCCGCCGCTGTTGACCGGCAAGCGGACGTACCGCAGTTCGGGTCGATCAAGCAACCCTTCGCCGCGGAGCATCGCCTCGGTGCCGTCGGTCGAAGCGTTATCGATAATAAAAATCGCCTCGAGCGCCTGCGTTTGCGCCAGCAGCGCCTCGAGGCATTGCTTGAGCAACGCCTTGCGATTGAACGTAACGACCACGGCAGCAACGGTCGGCGCGGCCGACGCTGACCGACTGGCTCCGGGTGCTGCTGACGAGACAGAACTCATGCGGTTTCGATGAACTTGCGTGATGGGCAGCGAACTTGCTTTGGGATCAATTCGAAGTGACGAACACGACATCCGAACCGTCGCGCCCGTTCGATGCGGGCTCATCCAGCTCGGGTTCCGAAGGGTCCGTGGTCTTGCGTGAATAGTAGGCCTTGACCAGCAAAAGCGTCACGCAGAACTCGGTCGACAAGACACCAACCGCTGCTCCCGTTGCTCCAAATCGATAGCTGAGAAACCCAATCCACGGGCCGCTGATCAAGGCGATCGGCGTCAACACTCGGCTGACCGCCGAACCGCTTCCCATGGCGCACAGGCCCGAAATCCCCAGCACATTGCTGACTGCTACCAGCGTAGGCACGATCGCCATCAGCCGCAACGGAGTACATGCCGGCAAAAAGGCATTGCCGCCGAGGATCGACACAATCACCTGCGCCGACGCCATGATGGCAATGGAAACCACGCTCGCCATTGCGGCGGTCGTTGCCACCAGGCGCACGACCAACGAATGGGCATCGGCATGCGAGCTGCGCGCCAAGCGTGCGATGTATGCGTAAGCCGCCGGCGCCACTCCGGCAATCAGCACCAGCACCGGCCGGATCACGCGTTCGCACAAGCTGAAATAAGCGACGTTCTCCGCCGACGACACGAGCCCGACGATGAATGGCGATCCCGAGGTGTACAGGGTGACCGCGGCACTCATAAAGAAAAAATGAAAGCCGTCGCGGAACGAAGCTTGCAAACGCCCCCACGAGACCGCCCCGCGCGGCCCGTTGACGAATCGCAGGGCGACCAAAAACGAGACCGCGCCGGCAAAGAATCCCTGAAAGCCGAGCAAGCTGGCAGCGATCAAATCATCCGCCGGGGTTTGCACCAGCCAGAGGATGCCGATCAGCGCCAATCCGCGCGTCGCGATTTGGATCGACATCAACGTGCGGAACCGCTCGAGGCCCTGGAACAGCCAGCTCGGAAACACCACGGAGCCGATGACGGTCGGAAACACGCACCAGTACACGCGAGTCTCGTCGCCGTCGTGTGGGAGCAGTTGCAGGCAGACGACGAAGATCGCAAAGGCGACGCATCCCAACAGCATGCGGGCGACAATCGTTGTCCAAAACGCATGAGCCACGCGTGCCGGGTCGGTGCGCCCCAGGGCGATCTGCCGCGTGACGGTCAAAGGATGCCCATAATCGACGAGCACGCAAAGATATTGAGTGAGCGCCTGGGCAAAGGCCACGATGCCGAATTGATGTGGCCCGAGATGGTGCAGCAAATGCGGAACGCTGAGCAGGGGAATGATGTACATCGCCCCTTGCAGGCCCACGTTGAACCCGATGTTGCGTTGAAGTTGTCCGGCAAACAAGCGCCGCATGAAAACCATCCCAGCCAAAAATCGGCCCACAGCACGATCGCGCCCGCGGCACGCTCGCCGGCAAGGCTTAACTCATCGCGTTGCGGGCTCGGGGTGCGTGGCAAAGCGTGGTAGATCCGTCGTCGCAAACCGATGCAGCCCGACATTCGCCTGGTCGCGCTTCGAAAGCGTGACGTCGGTCAGCGGCCAGGTAATGCCGATCTCGGGATCGTTCCAGGCCACGCCGCGCTCCGATTCCGGATGGTAGTACTCGGTGCACTTGTAGCTGACGTCGGCCATCTCCGAGACCACGCAGAACCCGTGGGCAAAGCCGGGCGGAACCCAAAGCTGCCGATGCGCCCGGTCGTCGAGCGTGGCGCCGTACCAGTGGCCGAACGTCGGCGAGCCGAGCCGCACGTCCACCGCCACGTCGAAAATCTCGCCGCGGTTCACACGCACCAGCTTTCCCTGCGGCCGCTCGAGCTGAAAGTGCAGCCCGCGCAGCACGCCCCGGCCCGAACGCGATTGATTGTCCTGCACAAACGGCCTGTCGATGCCCACCTCGGCCATCCACTCGGCCCGAAACACCTCGACGAAAAATCCTCGCTCGTCGCCGTGAACTTTCGGCTCGAGCAACATCACGCCAGGCAAGCTGGTCGGCACAACACGCATGATCAACCAATCACAAAGGACAAAGGTTATGCAGGAATCGGACCCCGAGCCGCGCCTTGGTTCGTGTCGAGCAGGCCGTGGGTTGTCGAGGCAGCGGCGTGATCCGCGCCGTCGTGGGCGGGCCCGTAGCAGCGCTGGTGCACGTACTGCTGAAAAGCATACACGCGCTCTTCGATCGCCCCCAGGCAGCCGTCGTGGGTGCTGGCGGCCATGCCGTTTTGCACCGGAGCATAGATCGTCATGTCCTCGCCGATCACGCGGCGCGTTAAGGCCCGCTGCAACGGCGCCCACAGGGCAAACACCGCGCCGGCCAACAGCGACGCGCGCTGGCCGCGATAGCCGAACAGCCTGATCTCGGCCCGGCAGCGCGTCGGGCTGATCGGGATCACCGCGTAGCAGAACGTGGCAATGTCCATGGCGCTGACCATCAGCCCCGGGAACAAATGGCGATGCTCGTAGTACGGTTCGCGCCGCCGAGCGCCGAGGGCGCGCATCACGCCGTCCTCGAGCGTGTGCAATACGCTTTCCACCCACGACCACGGCACGTAGTACGTGCTGAACCGCGTGGCGTGCGGCTCGAGCACATGCGTCGTCCGTTCGCTGGTCGGCGCCACCTTGAACGTTTCGGGATGCACCGCCGGAATGTGATACCCTTCCAGGCTGTTCTCGATCGGCACCTTCCAATTGCACGGCAGCTCGACCGACCAGGCCCAGGTTTGCCGCCAGCGATCGTCGCAGCATGCCTCGAGCAGCTCGAATTCCTGGCCCAGCCATTGGTGCAGCGACGGCCCCGCCGGCTCGAGCGACAAGAACAGCAGTTGCCCGCAACGCTCGACGCGGAAGGTTTCGAGCCGGTCGGCCTCGCGATCGAACGGCACGAAGTTTTTCGGATCGGGTACGTGCCCCGTGCGCCCCGTGTGATCGTATTCCCAACCGTGATACTGGCAGCGAATCTTCGGGCTGCGGCCTTTGGCTAGGCTGGTCAACAGACAGTGCCGATGCACGCAGACATTCGAGAACGCTTGGAATAGTCCGTCGATATTTCGCAACTGCACCGGCTGGCCGAACAGCTCGAACGTGATGAAATCACCCGGCCGCCGCAGATCCGCCGTCGTCCCCACCAGGTGCCACGCCGGACGAAAGATCGTGGCCAGCTCGCGATCGAAATGCTCCTGCGACGTGTAGCACGACGGACGAAGAACGTGCGGCAAGCGGCCTTGGTGCAGAAACATGGTTGTCTAATTCTCGATGCCGACCGGATCGCATGTTTCCCTGGCAGCGTCGGCCTCGTGGCACGCCCGCGCCACATACGCCTGAAAAGCGTGAATCCGTTCCTCGCATCGTCCCAGAATGCCTGGCACGCGGCTGTGCAGCAAGCCTTGCTGAATCGCCGAGTACAGCCGCATGTCCTCGCTCTGGATCTGTCGCGTGATCGCGGCGGCGAATTTCCCCCAGCCCATGCCCAGCAGCCTGCGCCACGGCTGCCCCGCCGCCGGCGCGCGGCCGAATTGCCGCAACACGCTCCGCGCGGTTGTCGGCCCCATGGGGATCACGGCCTGGCAAAGGCTCACCGTGTCGGTGAACGAGAACAGCAGGTTCGGAAAACAGTGGCATTGGCAGTAGTTGGCCGTCGGCGTCGCGCCCATCGCCCGCACGAACCAACCTTCCACGCGTTGCAGCACCGCGTCGCTGCGCGAGTGCGGGTGGAACGGCAATCGCGTGGTGAACGAGGTCCACCGCGCTTCCAATCGATGCTCGCTGCGCTGCTCGCCCGGATCGGCCTTGAACGTCAGCGGGTGCACGGCCGGCACGTGGTACGCTTCCAACGAATTCTCGATGGGAATCTTCCAGTTCACCGCCAGCTCCCGCTCCCAGCGCAGCGACGGTCGCCAGCCGGCGCCGAACCGCGTCTCGCACGTGGCGTGCAAATCGCCGAGCTGCTCGGCCAGCGGCGCCGGATCGTCGGCCAGCGACACGAACACCAGTTGCCCGCAGGTGGCGATCGCGTAGCTGGGCAGCCGCAGCGCCTGGCGGTCGATCGGCGCAAAGCATTTCGCTTGCGGAATCCGGCGCGTCCGCCCCGAGCGCTCGTATTCCCAGCCATGGTACTGGCAGCGCATCGTCGACGAGCGGCCGCAGCGCTCGCTGGCGATCAGCGCATGCCGGTGAGCGCAGACGTTCGACAACGCCCGTAGCTCGCCGTCGAAATTGCGCACCTGGATCGGGCGCCCCAGCAGCTCGACCGTCAGAAAATCGCCCGGACGCGACAGCTCGGCCTTGCTGCCCACCAGGTGCCACGCCGGCAACAGCAGCCGCTCGACCTCAAGCCGATAGTGCGCTTCGTCGTGATACGCGCTCGGCGGCAGCACGTGCGGTAAACGTGTGGAGTGAACGAACGGCATTCACGCGACCTTCCGCATTCGGCGTCTTGTGCTGTGCATTCTGCGTTGCTCACGCCAGCCAGGCGATGCGGTAATCCTCGACGGCCAGCACCACGCGCCCATCGTTGCCGAACAGCGTGAAGTCGAACGAAGCGGTGCGCCCCTCGCGTCCGCGGTAGCTCGATTCGACAATGCACGCCTCGCCAGGCGACGGCAGCGTGCCGAGCCGAATGCGGCCGAAGCTCACCGGCAGGTGCGCGCCCGGTTGCACGCTTTGCCACGCGAGCAGTCCCGTGGCATATAGGCAGGCATCGACCAGCGCGCTGGGAAAGATCCAGCCGCGCACGTCGCGACGGTTGCCCGCCAGCTCCACCAGCGCCGGCGCCGCAATGCGGCCCCAGGCCTGCGTCGGCCCGACAATCATCTTTCGCAATCGACGCAGCGGCGGGCCGAGGAAAAACTTTCCGCCGCGCGCCGCGTAGCTCACCTTTTGCCAGGCCTGCCGCGGCACCGGCAAGCGCGGCACGGGAATCTCGCTCCGCGCGGCCGCCAACACCACCTGGCCACGCAAGTACGGCCGATCACGATCGACCAGCGCCCCGGTGCGCGTGTGGAAGTCGGCCGACAACAGGCAGGCAACGGTCTGCTCGTCCACGCGCTCGGCGGTGATCGATGCCGTCTGCGGATCGTCGGTGTGAAACCGCAGGCCGTTCATCGCTTCGACATTCCGCAGTTCGACCACCGTCGCCGCGGGATCGAGCGCCGCGGCCGCCTCGCACAGCATTTCCATGCCAATGACCACCGGCAGCAGCGGCCGATCGTCCAGTCGATGCTCGACCAGGAACGGGTCCTTCGCCGGGTCGAGCCGCACGCTGCCGCGAATCTTGCCGGAACCGATCGTTTCGACCGGGCCCTCGAGCAGCGCGCCGGCAGGCGGTTTTGCGTTCGCGACTTCGTCGAGCGTCTCGGCCGGATAGAACGCCCGGTAGTACCGGTCGTCGGTGATCAGCACCTCGCCTTCGGGCGCGCCGATTTCCAACTCGTTGATTAAATGCTCGAGCCCTTCGCGGGCCGGCATGAATTGCATGTCGAT